>JBGVOA010000062.1:0-3922 GCA_045126095.1 Christensenellales bacterium
TTCAACCTGTCGGACGAAGCGCGCACCGTGTCCGTCACCCGCGAGCAGGCGGAAATGGGCGCGCAGGCCACCGAGCTGTGGAGCGGTAAGCCCGCCGACGCCACTGATGGCCTTTCCGCCGAGCTGGCCCCCCACGACGCAGTCGTATACCTAGTGAAATAAGCAAAGCGGACCTGTTCCCTGGCCAGATGGCCTCGGGAGCAGGCTCGCTTTTTATGGTTGACAATGGTCGCAGGGATCCAGCTGCCGGAACATCGCCTCTTCCTGGGTGAAGAGGAGCATCCGGTGGTTGTCGCTCATCCGGTTCAGGTGTCCGCAGGAAACGCGGTGGTAGCGCAGGGTGTTGATGTTCGCCACATAATGCCGCTGGCTGGAGACGGTCAGCTCCTCCCCGTCGGTGAACATCACGATGTGGCCGTTTTGCAGCGTGTGCAGCAGATGTGCGCCGCCGTAGAGGAGCTTGAGCACCGTTTCGTCGTCCGGGTTGTCGTAGCGGGTATCGCCGCTGATGACCGCATATTCCGGCGAGACCGCCAGCACGAACTGCATCAGCGTGCCCGAGTCGCTGCCGTGGTGGCTGACCTTCATCACGTCCGCCGCAAGCACCGCACCACTCTCCACCAGCTGACGCTCAATGCGATTCCCGGCATCCGCGCAGAAGAGGAAGGCCCGCTCGCCGTAAGTGACCCGCAGCACCAGCGACCAATCATTCGTGTCCGAGCCTGTGACGTCCGCCGGAGAAAGCACCTCCACCTGCGCACCGCCCAGGGAGAACACATCCCCCGCCAGCAGCACCGTGACCGGCACGGCTTTCTCCGCAGCTGTTTCCATCAGTGTTATGAACCGTGCACTGTCATGGGTCAGCACCGGCGTGTACAGCACGCCCACCTCCGCCGCATGGAACACCGCCGGCAGTCCGCCGATGTGGTCTCCATCCGGGTGGGTGGCCACAACTGCGTCCACCCGCGTCACGCCCAGCTCCCGCAGGTAGGCATACACCAGCTGGGAGCGCCCGCTGTTGCCGCCGTCGATGATCATGGTTTCACCATCGCATTGCAGAATGGCGCAATCACCGTGCCCCACGTCCAGGAAGTGCACCGTCATCTCCGCCAGGGCCGCCCAGGGCAGCAGCGCCAGCAGGAGCGCCAACAAAAGCGTCCGCCGCATCCTCACACCTCCCATCCGCATGCTATATATAATGTAGAAACTCATTTGCGCTGGCTCTCGTCATAGATCAGCCGGTATTGGGTCGGGGTGCAGCCGCGCACATCGCGGAAAACGCGGTTGAAGGTGGCGATGGAGTTGAAGCCGCACTGCAGCGCCACCTGCGTCACGGGCACCTTGGTGCTGGCCAGCAGCTCCTCGGCCATGGTCACGCGGCGCTTGTTCAGGTACTGGGTGAAGGTCTGGCCCGTGTGCTGGCGGAACATGCGGCTGAGGGTGTAGCGGGAGAAACCCGCGTAGGCCGCCAGGCTGTCCAGCGTCACATCGTCCATGTAGTTCTCGCTCACATAGTCCAGCGCGCGGTTGAAGGCGTCCTCGCCGGAAAGCTGGCGGTTGATGGCATTCACCTCCGTCTGGGTGGCCGAGGTCTCCAGGTAGCTCTCACCCAGCTGCGCGTAGATCTCCAGCAGCAGCGCGTAGCAATGCATGTTGCGCAGCATCTTGCCGCTGCGGTAGACTTCCACCAGCTCCACCAGCTTTTCCCGCACGCCTGCACAGGCCGTATGCTCCGCATGCAGATAGATCGGCTTGCTCATCATCTGCCGGAAGGCTCCGAATTCCTTGAGGGTGAACACGTTGTTCATCTCAAACAGAATCAGGTCGCGCATGCTGCCCAGCTCCATCCGCAGCGAATGTATGCAGCCTGCCGGAATGATGAGTACCTCTCCCTGGCGGACACAGTATTCCACCTGGTCGATCACCGAAAACAGCTCGCCCTCGATGGGAATGAGCACCTCCACCGCCGAATGGAAGTGGGGCGCATAGCTGTCCGCCTCGTTGATGCTGCGCCAGATGCGGATGGAAGTGTTTGCCGGATAAGTAATGAACTCGTGCTGATCCTCCTTCAGCACGCGGAAACCCACAGGGAATTGTTCCTTATCTTCCTGGCTCACCAGCGGCTTCTGTTTCATAATTGCGTACCCTCCTTCGGTATCGTTTCCAAAATTCATGTAAGGATTTACACAAAAATTCATCCGGATATATGTCTATCCTACCACAAAGAACACAAAGTTTCAAGCAAATTATGACGTATACCGCGCAATTTTTGATAGGCTTTTTACAGCATCGATATTATATAATAAGGTTGGATAATTACCGTTTTGGATATCTGAAATGCATGGCAGCGGAAAACCGGCTTTCATGTCTATTTCACATTTCCATTCAGGCAATCGGGCGTAGCCCGAGCAACCAAGGAGGGCAAAAAGATCATGGAGCGTTCATTTGTCAGCAGATTCGGAAAATGGATCGCCCTGGCCGTGGTCGTACTGGCGCTCGGACTGTGGTTCTACCTTTCCAACGGGCAGGAGAACTATCAGGAAAAGTACGAGGGCCTGCCGATGGACGTTGTTTCCCAGGACATCGGCCGCGACAACACCTACGAGCAGTACCGGACTCCGGCAACCCACGCGCTGGTGCTTTCCAGCGTGGAGGAAACGGAGAACGTATGCTTCTACGATAAGCTGGGCCGCCTGGAGGACGGCACGCTGCTGATCGGTGAAGCGCTGCCCGCCGATACGAAGATCACCCTGACCGCGGACGGTCAGAGCTTCACGCGCCTCTCCAACGTGCTCTGGCTCGATACCGGCGCCAGCACCGAGATGAAGGTGGACGTGAAGTACTCCGGCTACTACCGCGTCGTCGCGCAATGCGCGCAGGTCACGGGCCGCACGGTCGACCTGGCCGCAGAGGTGCTGCTGGATGGCGCGCCCCTCACCGCTGAGGAGCAGTACGAGCTCTACCTCATGCCCGGTGAGCACACCCTCGCCATCACCGCCGTCGACGCCCCGATGCTGCTGACCTCCGCCGCACTGGATGGCCCCTACCGCGATCACCGCGCGCAGGAGAGCGCCCTGAAGGCGGACGTGCCCGTTGCGCTGGAGACCGTCGCCGAGGGCACGGGCGTTACCTTCTGCCCTCAGCTGGGCATCACCGCACAGGGCGCCTTCCTGGATGAGGCCGGTATGGCCGCCGCCGGTGAAGGCACCTACACCCTGGTGGAAAACGCCGTGCTGACCCAGAGCGGCTCCTCCGCCCAGTGGACCGTCACCGTCCCCCAGGCCGGCTTCTACAATGTGGAGCTGACCTACCTGACCGGCAAGTCCCGCGGCGTGGATATCGAGCGCGAGCTGCTCATCAACGGTCTGCTGCCCTTCGACGGCGCGGACACGATGACCTTCTCCCGCCTGTGGACGGACGACGTGACCGAGGTCGTTGCCGAGGACGGCACGGTGAAGCTGGTGGATTCCAACGGCAAGGCGATCCGCACCCACGATAACCAGGGCAATCAGATCCGCCCCGCGCAGACGGAGATCTTCGGCGTGGCGCAGACCGCCTTCTGCCGCGACTCCATGGGCTACATCACCGAGCCCTACGGCTTCTACTTTGAGGCCGGCGAAAACACCATCACCCTCAACGCCGAGAGTGAGCCCATGGTGCTGACCGCCATCACCCTCAAGGTGCCCACCGAGCGCCAGACCTACGAGGCCTACCTGACCGCCGTGGGTGAAAAGCCCCAGAGCGCCAGCCTGGCCAACGCGGAGCCCATCGTCATCGAGGGCGAGAACAGCACCCGCCGTTCCTCCCCCTCCCTGTACGCCCGCTATGACCGTTCTTCCCCCGCCACCAGCCCGCAGGACGTTTCCCACACGGTGCTCAACTACATCGGCGGCGACGCCTGGCGCGATGCCGGCCAGTGGAT
>JBGVOA010000063.1:0-19269 GCA_045126095.1 Christensenellales bacterium
CCCTTTCTGTACCCAGAACACGGTTCTCCCCCGCGTTTTGCGTACAGAAAGGGCGCACTCCCCCGCTTCCCGCGTCCCACTGCAACGAGCTTTACTCAAAGGAGGAATCCCCATGAGCGCTTATCGTGATTACCTCGCCAACGGCCGTATCGATCAGGTTCCCTCCCTGAAGGCCTACTATGCGGACGATTTCCGCATCGGCGCGGCTGTTGCGCCCCACTGGATGTTCCAGCCGGAATGCGACGGCGCGCTGCGCAAGCACTTCAACAGCCTGACGGCCGAAAACTGCATGAAGCCCTGCGAGCTGCTGGACCATGCTGCGACGCTGGCCTCCGGCAGCAACGTCCGCGCCTGCTTTAACTTCGCCCCCGCCGCGCCGGTGATGGAGTATGCGAAGAAGAATGGCATGGGCATGCGCTTCCACGTCCTGGCCTGGCACAACCAGACCCCGCGCTGGTTCTTCGCCGAGGGCTGGTCTGACGACAAGGACGCGCCCCTGGCCGACCGCGAAACCATGCTGGCCCGCCTGCAGAACTCCATCGCGGACGAGATGGACTACGTCAACGCCACCTGGCCCGGCCTGGTCTACGCCTGGGACGTGGTCAACGAGGCCATCGAGCCCGACCACGAGGCCCCCAACATGTTCCGCACCAAGAGCCTGTGGTACCAGATCCTCGGCGAGGAATTCGTCTTTGCGGCCTTCCGCGAGGCCCGCAAGCACCAGGCCGAGGGCCAGAAGCTCTACTACAACGACTTCAACGTCGCCATGCCCAACAAGCTGGACTGGGTGTATGCGCTGGTCAAGCGCCTCCATGACGAGGGCACCATCGACGGCGTGGGCTTCCAGACCCACATCGGCCTGGACTACCCCGACTTCGCGGATTACGAGCGCGCCGTCCGCGCTTACGCGGCCCTGGGCCTGACGATCCAGTCCACCGAGATGGACATCCGCGTGCCTGCTGCGGATCCCGCCACGCAGATGAAGCTGGCCGTGCGCTACCGCGATTACTTCGCCATGATGCGCCGCCTGCGCCGCGAGGGCTGCGATATCGACAGCATCACCCTCTGGGGCCTGGCGGACGACACCAGCTGGCTGATGGGCTGGAATGGCCCCACCTACCCGCTGTTCTTCGACGGCCTGCTGCGCCCCAAGGCGGCCCTCTTCGGCGCAATGCTGGACGAGGCGATCCCCGCGACCTACGACGATGTGACGGAGTCCGCCGTCGAAGCCATCGAGAAGGCCTACAAGGCCCCTGGCCATCACAACCCCGTCATGACGCAGCGCTTCGGCGCGGACCCCTGGGCCATGCCCTATAACGGTCGCGTGTACCTGTACATGACCGGCGACTTCTACGAGTACCAGGACGATGGCTCCGTCGGCCCCAACCACTACGGCAGCATCAACTGCCTGCACTGCCTGTCCTCCGACGACCTGGTCAACTGGGTCGATCACGGCGTGATCCGCGCCGCAGGCCCCCACGGCGCCGCCAAGTGGGCCCGCAACAGCTGGGCGCCCGCCACAGCCCACAAGACGATCAATGGGCAGGAGAAGTTCTTCCTCTACTTCGCCGACAGCGGCAACGGCATCGGCGTGCTGGAGGCGGACAGCCCCACCGGCCCCTTCCGCGACCCGCTGGGCCACGCGCTCATCAACCGCCACACCCCCAACTGCGCCTCCGTCACCTGGCTGTTCGACCCCGCCGTGCTGGTGGATGACGACGGCACCGGCTACATTTACGTCGGCGGCGGCGTGCCCGAGGGCCGCGCGGCGGATCCCGGCACCGCCCGCTGCTGCCAGCTGGGCGAGGACATGATCACTCTCGTCGGCGAGCCCATCCCCTTCAACCCGCCGTGGCTGTTTGAGGACAGCGGCATCGTGAAGGTCGGCGACAAGTATGTGTACAGCTACTGCACCAACTTCTCCGTGCCCGCAGGTACGCCCGGCTTCCAGAACGGCGAGATCCACACGATGATCGCCGACAAGCCCCTGGGCCCCTTCACCTACGCAGATCGCGTGCTGCGGAACCCGGCGGACTACTTCGGCACCGGCGGCAACAACCACCACTGCATGTTCTCCTTCGGCGGCAAGTGGTACATCGCCTACCACAACCAGACCCTGGAGCGCACCATCGGCGTGGGCAGCGGCTACCGCTGCACCTTCATCGACGCAATGGACGTGACGGAGGACGGCCGCATCGGCATGATCGAGGGCACCTACGCGGGCGTGCCCCAGGTGAAGGCCTTCGACCCCTACACGGAGTTCCCGGCGACGACGGCTGCCTGCATGGCCGGCGCGACCACCGCGCCCTTCTTCGGAGGCGGCATGACGCTGTACACCCAGGTGCCCGGCAGCTGGTCGATGCTCTCCGGCGTGGACTTCGGCGCGGGCGCAAAGGCTGTGACGGTGAAGTACAGCTGCGTGTGCGACGGCACGATTTCCATTGTGCTGGACGACGTGAATGCCGCGCCCATCGCCCAGGTGAAGCTGACCCGTCCCGGCTGGGGCGTGCGCAGCCTGATCGAGGCCACCGCCGAGCTGCCCGAGGGGATCACCGGCAAGCACGACGTGTACTTCGTTTACAGCGCTCCGGCATTCCGGATTGGCTCTTTCCGGTTCGAGTAAGCATTTCCGGCGAATAAAGAAGGCCGCATCTCCCAGCCTTTGAGAGATGCGACCTTTTCTGTTGTCAAAATATCCGGTCAGGACTGCGCCGCTGCCCTGGCGGCCATGCGCGCCGTGATTGCCGCCATTGATGGCCCGCAGGACTGAAGCCCCGTCACATACCCATAAACACCACAAAAAGCGCCTTCCCAGCCTCGGGAAGGCGCTTTTCGCATTCATCCTCTATTCTGCTTTGAAGCCGTCATAGCGCGCTTCAAGCCCCCTGTTGCAAACTCACATCCAGCCATCGGCAAACCAAACAAGCCGCCCGCAGGCAGCCGTCTGCCACGTCCACCGCTTATCCCAGCAGCGCCGCAATGGCCTCCACCGCCGCAGCCTCATCCGGACCATCGGCGATGAGCACCAGGTCGTTCTGGTCTTCCGCGCTCAGGCTCAGCAGACCCAGCGTGGACTTGGCGTTGACGATCTTCTGGTGGCGGGAAATCATCACCCGCGCCTCAAAGCAGCTGGCCGTCTGCACGACTTCCGCAGCCAACGCACGGGTCAGGGGCTGATTATCCGGAAAGGCAATCGACTTGCGAATCATTTTTCATTCCTCCAGTATCTCAATATCGTCCAGTAGCTCTGCTTCATCCATCAGGTCTTTCGCGTCCGGCAAATCATCTTCTTCCGGCAGCGCTTCGTCCTCCAGCTCGCGGACAATCTCCATCAGGCGGCGCATGCGGTGATTCACCGCGGACTTGGATAACGGCGGCTCAAAGAGCTGCCCCAGCTCCACCAGGGACATGTCCACATTGTCCAGCCGCTTCTGTGCAATTTCCTGCAGCGCGGGCGGCAAGGAGCGCAGGCCGCGCTCGATGACATACCGACGGATGCCCTGCACCTGCTCCTCCGCCGCGCTGATGGTGCGCTCCAGGTTGTGTCCGTCGCAGTTGATGGCCCGGTTGGCCGCGCCGCGGGCCTGGCGACGGATGCGCACGTCCTCCAGGGCAAAGACGCTGTTGCTTGCGCCCATCAGGGCCAGCGCATCGCTGATATGCTGGGCGCTCTTCAGGTACACCACGGTCGAACCCTTGCGGGTGTAGGTGCTCACCGGCAGCTCGCACTTTTCCAGCAGGCGGCTGAGCTCCTTCACCATCACATTCTGGGTGGTAGAAATCTCGAAATGGTAGTCCTTCTCCGGCGTGGTCATGGTGCCGCCGCCCAGGAAAGCTGCCCGCAGATAGGCCTTTCGGCAGCACTGGCGGGTCATCTGATAGCGGACAGAGGTGCGCCGGAAATGCACGATGCCGTCCTCGTCCTGCTCCACCACGCGCAGGGCCAGCAGCAGGCGCTGGCTGTCCTCATCGCCGATGGTCAGCACGCAGGTGCGCTGTCCGCCCAGGCGGGCATGCTGCACATAATGCAGGCGCGGGGTGATGTTCATCCTGGCGCGCAGCAGGCGGAAGATGCGCCGGGCCAAGGCCGCGTTCTCCACGCGGTACTGCACCTGCATACGACCCATGCCGCGGAAGGACACGCTGCCGCTGGTGCGGTAAAGCGCCGTCAGCTCGCTGAGCATGCAGCAGGGCTTGCCCAGCGCCACGCGGCACAGCTCGTCCTTGACAGTCTGTGAAAACGACATTTACTTTGCCTCCGCGCGGCTCTGCCACAGCGCCTGCTCCAACACGAGGTCGCGGTGGGAGACCTGCGCCTGCCAGCCGCGCTCCCGTAGCAGTGCGCCGATGTACTCCGCAATGGCCACGCTGCGATGCGCGCCTCCCGTGCACCCGATGCCAATGGACAGGCTGCGCTTGCCCTCCTCCTGATAATGGGGCAGCAGGAACATAAGCAGCGCTTCCAGCTTCTCCAGGAATTCCTGCGTCACGGGGCTGCCCAGCACAAACTCGCGCACATCTGCGTCCAGGCCCGTGTGCCGCCCCAGCTCCTTGATGTAGAAGGGGTTGGGCAGGAAGCGCACGTCATACACCAGATCCGCCTGACGGGGCAGCCCGCGCTTGAAGCCAAAGGAGCTGATCTCCACGCGCATGGCCTCCGAGTGCGCCTCCCCCGCCACGATCTCGCCCAGGCGCTCCTTCAGCTCCCGGGTTGTCAGCGCGGTGGTATCAATGATGTAGTTGGCCGTTTCGCGCAGGGGCTGCATGATGCCGCGCTCCTTGGCGATGGCCTCGGTGAGGGACGCGCCCTGCCGCGCCAGGGGATGCTCGCGGCGGGTCTCCTTGTAGCGGCTGACGAGGGCTTCGTCGCTGGCCTCCAGGAAGAGGCACTCGATGCTGTAGCCCTTGCCGCGGGTCTCTGCAATCAGGTCGCTTACGGTCTTGGCGTCAAACAGCTCCGCGCTGCGCACGTCCACGGCCATCGCCGTCACGGAGGCGCCCATATTGGTGGACTCAAAGGCCTCCATCAGCTTGAACATCATCGTCGGCGGCAGGTTGTCCACGCAAAACGCGCCCATGTCCTCCAGATAGCGGTTGACGGACGTTTTGCCCGCGCCGCTCAGACCTGTCACCACCAGAAATCGCATGGGATACCCCTCTCTGCCCCCACGGGGCATGCTCATTTGAATCAGATGCTGACAACCGGCGCGTCCTCGCCCAGGATGCGCACCTCCGGCTCCAGCAGCACGCCCTTCTCGGCCTGCACCACGCGCTGCACATGGGCGATCAGCGCCAGGAAGTCCGCTGCTGTGCCGCCCTTGTTGATCAGGAAGCCCGCGTGCTTCTCGCTCACCTGCGCACCGCCGACGGACGCGCCCTTCAGGCCGCACTCGTCGATCATCTGGGCCGCATAGCCCTCCTTCGGACGCTTGAAGGTGCTGCCGGCGGAGAACTGGGTCAGAGGCTGCTTCTCCGCACGGCGGCGGTTGAAGTCCACCATCTCGGCCAGCAGATCCTCCCGACGGCCCTGGGGCAGCTGGAAGGTGACGTGGGTCACCAGCTTGTCCTCACCCATCAGGCGCGAGTGACGGTAGCTGAACTGCATATCCGGGCGGCTATAGCGGAAGGGCTCGCCCTGCATGTCGAAGCCCTCCACCAGCGTCACCACCTGGCTCATTTCACCGCCATAGGCACCGGCGTTCATATACGTCGCGCCTCCGACCGTGCCGGGAATGCCGCTGGCAAAGGTCAGCCCGCCCAGCTCCGCGTCCGCCGCCGCATTGGACAGCGTACTCATCATCGCGCCGGCCGCACAGCGGATGCGGTTGCCGCGAATCTCGATATCCTGCATATCACGGCACATCCGCAGCACCAGGCCGCGAATACCGCCGTCCTTCACCAGCAGATTGCTGCCGTTGCCGATGACGACCACCGGCACCTCCAGCGCGTGGGCCTCCGCCAGCACCTGCTGCACCTGCTCAGGCCTGTCCGGCGAAATCAGCATATCCGCCGGGCCGCCCAGGTGCAGCGTGGTATAACGCGCCATGGGTACGCCGCGCTTGATGGACAGATGCTCAAAGCGTCCGCGCAGCCTTTTTTCCAACTCATTCAGGGATGCCTCGTACATGCGCATTCCTCCTGTCACTTTATTTTACTATATTTTCGCCGCCGTAGCAAGCACAAGTTTTCCTCCAGGATAGATTATGCACCACCAACCGGCGCAAGACGCAGAAAAATGGCTGCGGCCATTTGGCAGCGCAGCCACTTTTTATGCCTCCATCCCCTCAAAGCGCCTGCACCAGGTGTACTTGCTGATGGCGCTCTGCTGGGCGCTTTTGCAGTAGGTGTTGAGCAGATCGCGGATGTAGGGAGGCATCACGCGGTTGTATTTCACTTCCAGGATGATCTCGCCATTCTCGAACGGCGGCACCGTGGCCACATAGGGGTTGAACAGCTCGGTGGACCGCATGCCCGTGCGCAGCTGCTTGTCGAAGGTGATACGCACCTCCTCCGCCGGATGCAGGTAGGCCTCGCGCACATAGTCCACGATGACCACCGGACGCAGCAGCCCGCAGGTCATCTCCCGGTACATGTCGCTCAGCAGACCGCTGCTGGTGCGCTCCAGGCCCTCCGGGTCGCCCGCGATGAGCTGGTCCGCCAGATCGCGGGGGATGGTCAGGCTGCGCTTGGAAATGAGGCTGCCCACCTTGGTTTTGCACTCCAGCTTGATCACCGCATCGGACAGGTTGTAGATGCGGATGCGGTACTTGTTGCGGTCGCGCACGCCGTCCAGCTTCTCAAAATACGCATCGTTGAAGACGGTATCGAAGTAGAGGCTGCGGATGTGGTACTCATTGTTCTCGTCGCCGTTAGGGTCACGCCAGAGGACATGATCCAGCTGACGGGACAGGATCTGATACTGCATTTCGCTGATGAAGAACTTCAGCTCATGCCGCAGCGGAATGTTCGCAGGCATGGATTACGCCTCCTTTCATGTTTCATCAATTCGCTCCCGGCCTCCTGCGCGCTGCGCAACCATGCCACTGCGGCACGCGGACGCAGACAAGACCGAAGGCGCGCAACCCAATCGCGAGATCGGGAGTCAAGAGGGATATATCCCTCTTGCGAGGATTCCTAAGGGGCAGAGCCCCTTAGGCGCCGGCTTCGGTCTGGCAGGCGACGAGGGTCGCGTCGAATACGCCCTCGATGTCCAGCATGACGGAAACCAGATCCTGCTTGGCGTCCAGACGCACCTCGTAGGTCATCTCCGCGCCATTGCGGGTCACGGTCTTGGAGCGCAGGCGGCGGTACTTCACCGTGCGGCGCAGGGCCTGGGTGATCTCGTACTCCGCCTCTTCGTCATAGTGCAGCACCAGCAGGTAGGCGTTGGGGCTGGAGAACTGCAGCAGGTTCATCAGGAACAGGATCGCGCCGATGATCGCCACCACCACGAAAGCCGTGATGTACAGGCCGGCACCCAGGATGATGCCCATCGTCAGCGCCCAGAACATGTACGCCGTGTCCAGCGGGTCCTTGACGGCGGTACGGAAACGCACGATGGACAGCGCGCCCACCATGCCCATGGAAAGGGCCACGTTGGAGCCGATGCACATGACCACGGGCGTCGTGATCAGCGTCATCATCACCAGCGTCAGGGAAAAGCTGGGGCTGTAAAGCACGCCGCGATAGCAGCGCTTGTACACAAAGGCGATGATCACGCCGGCCAGCAGCGCCCAGAGCATGGCCTCCGCCACGGCCCAGGGGGTCAGGGTCGCCATCTGCTCCTCAAAGAACGCCGTCCAGGTGCTTGCCAGATTGTTGTTGCCGGTGCTGGTCAGTCCCTCGGTGCTGGGGCTGGTCAGAAGCGCCAGATCATACATGGAGATTCCTCCTCATAACCGTTCGTTGGATGTCAACTTATCTATTATACCGTACTTTTGCTTTAAGAGCAACCTTTTCCCAAGGCCAACGCAGAATTTCCACCGGACGGGATCAATCCCAGGCGAAGTCCGAGTTCTCCCAGGTCGCATCGGTGCGCTGCTCCGGCTTGGGGCCGAAGTACTCCAGCATCTGCGCGTCCGACAGCTCAAAGGCCTGCTTCACCATGCCCCAGAGGATGTAGGGGCGGCGCTTCAGGGTGTTCTTGAGCTGGTTGATGTGCCTCTCCCAGTAACGGCGTGCGCCGTCCGGGGTGGTGGGCCACTCGCCGATGACCATCGTATCGTGCCGGTCCGCCCAGGTGGTGAAGTGCCAGTCCAGCTCCGGCTCCACCTCGGAGACGCACTGGTCAAGCACCTCAAGCATGTAATCCGTGGTGAAGGTCTGGAAGACGTCGCCCAGCTTGCGCAGGAACTTCTCGCGGTACTCCGGCACCTTCAGCACCGTCAGGAACACGGTGTTGTCGATCTTTCCGTTCTCGCCCATGCCCTTCGGGTTGGTGTAGTTGGTCGGGCTCTTGTAGCGCGCAGCCCAGAATCCCCAGTCCACATCGTACCAGATCCACTTCCACTTGTACGGCTCGCCCGTTTCCGGATCGGTGCCATGCAGGCGGTAGTAGCGGGTGTTACCAATGTCGGAGTTGCCCACGAACATCTCCAGCGCCATGTACTCGATCAGGTTGTCCACGTCGATGTTCGCGTCCAGATACGCGCGATCCTCCGGGTTGTTGGCCGGATCACTCTTCTTCAGGCGCTTGATCATCGCCTTGTACTCCGTGTTGGAGCCCCATTCCACGGTGCCGTTGCCGACCAGGATGTCCATATCGTCCGCCTGATCCAGCGTGAGGCCCTCGTGCTGAGCCACGAAGAAACGGTCGACGCGCTCGCGCAGGTTGTAATGGCCCCAGTACTGGCCGTTGAGGTACACCGCCACAGGCATCCACGCCTGGTGGATGACGGTCGCGCCGTATTTGTCCAGCAGACGTGACTGGAAGCCGTCGCGCAGACGGGTCCACACGCCGTCGTTACCGCCGTTGCGCAGCACAAGGGACTTGTACTCCGTGTAGGGGCGGTCGCTGAAGAGCGCAGCGTCGAAGGTCTTTTCGCCGTAGAGGGACTTGGCACGGATCTTCATCGACTTCTGCGGCAGGTCGAGGGAGTAGTCACCGATCAGGCCGATGGCGACGCCCTGGCTCAGCAGCCTTTCGCCCTCCTGGGTGAAGTACTCCACATAGCCCTCGCGGGGCTCCTTGCCGAATTCACGGTAGACGGTGTTCTTGAATGGCAGGATGCCCGGGCCCTCCTTGATGATGTCCGGGCCGTTGGCCAGCATGCCGTTTTCCTCGTTCCACAGCTCGTAGGGGTCCACCACCACCGACACCACCGGCATCTCGTGCCGGGCGTTGATGAGGTAGGTGCCCGTGGTCACCGTGCTTTCGCGGTACTGCTCATTGACCGGGAAGGCGCGGGCGCGCAGCACCGTGGTGAAGTTCAGCTCCAGCACCTGGCCGGTGTAGGCGATGCTGGCGGTGCTGTAAGGCGTGGGAACGGAGCCATCCGTGGTGTAGAAGACGGAGGTGCCCTCCGGAATGGTGAAGCTCACCTTCGTGCCCTGGTTGTGCACGCCGGGGGTGACGCTCAGCTGCGGCGCCTCCGCGTAGCCCAGGAAGCCGGTCAGGCCGTTCTGCGCGCCGGGGGTGGCCACGTCGTAATAAAAAAAGCCCTCACGTCCGGTTGCGCGGCCGTAGGACACATTGGTCGGTATCGCAGGCAGCACGACCTTATCGAGGATCCTGCCCGTGGGATCAGCCAGGACAAGGATCTCCGAGCCACTCTTGGCAAGCTTATAAGAGGTATGCGGCGCGGCAGCGGTATTGGCTGCCATATCGCCATCGCACCAGATGATCCGGTATTCCCCGGGGGCGATGACCGTGCCCTCGGGGAATTGCCATTTCCGGGCACGGCCGATGTTGTCGGAAAGGCCGTACCCGGAAAGATCAACCGTTTCAGTGGAGGAGTTGTACAGCTCCACCCAGTCCACAAAATCCGCACCGGAGGCGGTCTCCACGCTGTCGTTGGAGGCCATCACCTCGGTGATGTACACGCCGGTCTCGTTCCAGATGCGGATGTAGCTGTCCAGGCGATTCGCGCCCGCCTCGTCGTTGGACTCCAGGGGCGTGGGACGCAGGTGGATGGTGAAGGTACCGTCCGCACCGCGGGCAAAGGATGCGTCCTCGGGGATGTTGTCGATCGTGACGCGATCCACCAGGCGGCCGCGGTTGTCGGAGAGCACCACCACATCGTGCTCGGCGCTCAGGCGGAAGTTGGCATGGGGAACGTCCGCCACATTGGTGGTCATCACGTCCTTAGCGGAGCAGAATACGAGGTAGTACCCGTAAGGCGGCACCATCGCGCCCTCGGGGAAGCGCCACTTCAGCGGGTTGTTCTCCTTGTCGGAGAGCGCATAATTATCCAGGCTGATGGGTTCGCCGGTGGTGTTGCGCAGCTCCACCCAGTCGCAGAGCTCGCCGTCTGCATCGCGGTAGCCGGTCATGGGATCGGGGCAGATCTCGTTGATGATCAGCGCGCCGTCAGCCACCAGCGTGTCGCTGCGGTAAGCCAGATGACCCTCGCGGGTGTTGACATAGCCAGGGCTGTAATCGCTGGTCTGCACCCAGTGGCCGTCCGCATCCAGGGCGTAGGCCTCGTCCGCGCCCATGATGGGCGTTTTGACCGTGTGGATCAGCAGCGTATCCGGATCAAAGAGCACGATGGTTTCGCCGCTGCTGGACAGGCCGAACTTGGCGTGCAGAGGCTTCCCCGCCACGGCCTGGTTCGTCTTGTCGCAGTAGACAAGAACCCGCTCATCCGGCTGGAGCGTCATTTTCGGGAACAGGAACTTGATCGTCAGTTCATCGTCGCTCAGGCCGACATTATACATGTCGATCTCGTGGTCAGAGCCGTTCCAGATCTCCACCCAGTCCGAAAATTCGCCATTCTCATCCGGCAGCGCCGTCTGGTTGGAGGCCATCACCTCGCTGATGACCAGTCCGCTGTAATAGGACGTTGCCTCGCCCGCCGCCGTTGCGCCGCCAACGCTGTTGACAGCATGCTTGTGCGGCTCCTTGGGGCACACGACGACCAGAAAGCCGACCACGGCCAGCAGCACCACCAGCGCCAGCGCGTTGCTGAACGCCCTGCGCTTCTTGCGCCGCTGGATCACCGACGGCTTCTCAGCCGACTGCACCGTGGGCGTGCTGGTCGTGCGGCGCGTACGCCTCCCCTTCTGCAATTCAGGCTGCATGCTTTCACCCTTTCCTGACCGGGCAGCCCCGGCCTCTATCGCGGCCAACCTGCCGCAAGGTCTGCCATCTCCGGCAGCCATATTCTCCTGCACATGCGGGCATTACCCCGTCGCTCATATAACGATGCGACAGTACCCGTTCTTGCATTGTACCACAAATCGGCACCTTTCCGCAAGCCCCGCAGCCCACTCTACACACAAGATTCATCAAAAACAGCCCGTCACAATGTAAAAAGTGCGCAAGCCGTTGCCTGCGCACTGTGTTTACTGGAAAAGAGACAGAATCTCCTGGGGGCTCAGCCCGCCCACCAGCGTTTCGCCAGGGGTGATGAGCTGGTCGAACAGCGCCTTTTTGCGCTGGCCCAGGGCCACCACCTGCTCCTCGATGGAGCCGTGGGTCACCAGGCGGATGACCTCCACCTTGCGGGTCTGGCCGATGCGGTAGGCGCGGTCCGTGGCCTGATCCTCCGCGGCGGGGTTCCACCAGGGGTCGTAGTGGATCACCATGTCCGCACCGGTGAGGTTGAGGCCGGTGCCGCCCGCCTTGAGGGAGATGAGGAAGATCTGCGCCTGACCGGCGTTGAACTGCTCGGTCATCTGCACGCGGGTGGGGGCAGGGGTATCGCCGTCCAGGTACATGGTTTCGTACCCGGCGGCCTCCAGCTCCCGTCGGAGGATCTTCAGCATGGAGGTGAAGGCGGAGAACATCAGCACCCGGCGGCCCTTTTCGATGGCCTCGGGCAGGATGTCCAGCAGCATATCCAGCTTGCCGGAGGTGCCGGTGTAATCATCCAGCACCAGGGAGGGGTGGCAGCAGATCTCACGCAGCTGCGTGATGGCCGCCAGCACCTCGGTGCGTCCGCGCTCGAAGCCCTTCTCCTTGACAATGGAATCCACACGGTCGCGCAGACGCATCATCGTCGCCTGGTAGACCTTGTGCTGCTCGGGGCTCATCGTGGCGGTCATCACCGTCTCGATCTTGTCCGGCAGCTCGGTCAGCACCTCCTTCTTCAGGCGACGCATGAGGAAGGGGCTGATGCGCCTGCGCAGGTCAGCCGCGTCCGCGCCATCCTGATAGCGGCGCATGAAGGCGCCGTAGCTGAACAGGTAGCCCGGCAGAACAAAGTTGAAGATGCTCCACAATTCGCCCACGCCGTTTTCCAGGGGCGTGCCGGTGAGGGCGAAGCGCGTGCGGGCCTTGAGCTGCCGCACAGCCATCGCGCCCTTGCTGGAGGCGTTCTTGATATGCTGCGCCTCGTCCAGGATGGCGAAGCGGAACTCGATGTCCGTCAGGTGCTCGATGTCCTGGCGGATCAGCGGATAGGAGGTGATGAGCACGTCCACATCCTTCACATCGCGGACATGGCGGATCTGGCTCTGTCGCTGGGCCGCGCTGCCCGCCAGCACCATCACGGAGAGGTCGGGAGCGAAGCGCTGCAGCTCGCTCAGCCAGTTGTAGGTCAGCGTGGTCGGGGCCACCACCAGGCTCGTCTGACATTCCTCGCGGGTGGCCAGCAGGAGTGCGATCACCTGCACGGTCTTGCCCAGGCCCATGTCGTCCGCCAGCACGCCGCCCATGCGCAGCTGATCCAGCGTGTGCATCCACTGGAAGCCGCGCTGCTGGTAGGGGCGCAAGGTCAGCCCGTCGGGCAGGGCCACAGCCTCCGGCGCGGGCTCCGTCAGCGCGCGGACGGTGTCGTCCACATTGTCCTCCACCTCGATGGGCAGCTTCAGGCCGTCCAGCAGGCTCTTCATGTAGCAGGTGCGGTAGGCCTGCATGCGGATCACATCGTCGCTGCCGGTGATCGCGTCCAGGCCCTCCGCGGAGGACATCTCGAACACCGCGTCCGCCAGGGGCTGCCAGTCCTCCATCGCGGTCAGATCCAGGAAGGAGCCGTCCTTCAGGCGGAAGTAGCGGCGACGCCGGGCCAGCGCCTCCATGATGGCGTAGATCTCCTGCGCAGGCACGTCGCTCTCGGTGAACTTCAATTCCAGCGTCGCGCCATTCATGCGCATGCGGCCCTGGAACCGGGGACGGCGCGGAGTCAGCCGGCGGAAATCGTTGGACGGATACACCTCCGCCACCTCCAGCAGCTTGCTGACGCCCTCGGAGACGAAGTTGAAGATGCTCTCCTGCCCGGTGAGGTACACATAGCCCGTGCTGGCCGTGAAGCCGGACGCGCCCAGGGCGTCCAGCACCTGACGCTCCGCCGCCGCATCCCGCAGGAGCAGCTTCTCGCCTCGGGCGAGAGTCGCAGGCAGAGGCTTTTCGTTGAAGGGGTCGATGCACCTTTCGCCATAGTGGAACTCCACCTTGGCCAGCACGTCCCGCTCGTTGGAGGCGCGATCCAGGTAGACCCGCGCCTTCAGGGGCAGGCGGATCAGCTGCTTCTGCAATTCGCCTGAGATCTCCACCGCGCCCGTCAGCTGCAGGAAGGGCACCAGCTCGCCGATGACCCGCGCCGCCTCGCGCACGGGGTAATCGAAGCTGCACTGGCCGCCCATCTGCTCCTGATACAGCACGCGGAGGATGCTGCGCTGGCCATCCTCCACAGCCACGACGCGCTCCTTGACCAGCGCGTAGGCGCAGGAGGGCGTGAGGGGGCGGAAGTCGCGGGGGAACTGGGCCGTCACCGTCAGGCCCCGCAGGTCGCTGGAAACGCGGAACTGCAGCGGGATGCGCGCCGGCACCACCCGCGCCACGCGGTGCACCGTCTCGCCGTCCTTCACCGCAAAGGTCAGCTGACGCAGCTCATTCAGGATCGCCTCCGCATAGGGCGCAGGGAGGAGCATCTGCTGCTGCTCCTGTCCGCGGTAGACCGCGCCGACCTCCTTCTGGGCCAGGCACATCGCCCGGAGGACGCTCAGGATGCGGTTTTCCGCCGCGCCAAAGCGCATCCACTCCGGGTGGAAGGTGAAGCCCTTGCCGAACTCAATGGGTTCGCCGCTCTCGATGCTCTCCAGCAGCTGCGGAATGGACTTGACGGCGTAGAGCCGCTCCTCGCCGATCTTCAACGCCACGCGCAGCCTGGGCGGCTCCTCCGGCTTACCCGGCACGGGGATCAGCACCACCAGCAGCTTGAGCGTGCCCTCCTCAGGGAGGGCCTTGTCCATCGCCGCCATGAGCTTCGGGCCGGAAATGGCTGCGCGGCGGCGGAGCATATCGTCCAGCGCGCCGGACTCCTGGCAGCTGAGCATCGCTGCCACCACATGGCGGCACGCGCCGGTCTCCTGGCAGATCTGGCAGCTGCAGCGTCCCTGGCCGTTGGGCGTGAAGACGACCTCCTGCCACTCCTCGTCCAGCACATGCAGGCGCAGCTGATTGGCGCTGCGCTCCACCATCTTCACCCGGCCCGCCCGGAAAATGCGTCCGCCCATGCGGATCTCTTCCTCGCCCGCCTGCACGCGGATATTATAAGGTATCTGGGTCATTCGGTTCACTCCATATCATAACCGTGCATACAAAAGCGCCGGCAGCCTCGCGGTTGCAGCGCAAAAATAGCAACTCCATTCTATTCTGCCCCGATGGCGAAAATCCCTGCCTGTTTTTGAATCCTCCGCACATTTTTCTGCAACTTCCACACCTCTGCCAGCGCTTTGGCATAGGCTGCAGCATCCCGACATGGAAGCGAGGCGGTTTGCCATGGGCGAACTGTTATCATTATCCCCTCTTTTACAGGCACTGTTGGCCTCCCTCCTCACCTGGGGGCTGACTGCCGCCGGAGCCGCGCTGGTGCTCCTCGCCCGGCGGACGCATCCGCTGACGATGGACGCAATGCTGGCCTTTGGCGCAGGCGTGATGCTGGCGGCTTCCTACTGGTCGCTGCTGGCCCCCGCCATTGATCTGGCGCATACGCTGGGCCAGACGCCCTTCCTGATGGCTGCGCTGGGCTTTCTTTCCGGCGGCGTTTTGCTCATGGCGGCGGACGCCATCATGTCCCGCTGCATGCCTGATTCCCTGGCAATGCACAGCAGCAGACGCAGAGCCGCGCTGCTCATCTCTGCCATCACCCTGCACAACATTCCAGAGGGGCTTGCCATCGGCGTAGCCTTTGGCGTGCTGGCCGTTCAGCCCTCCCCCCAGGCCCTCACCGCCGCATGGATGCTGGCCATCGGCGTGGGGCTGCAGAACTTCCCGGAGGGCGCGGCCGTCAGCCTGCCGCTGCGCCGCGAGGGCATGAGCCGCCCACGCGCCTTCTTCTGGGGGCAGGCCAGCGCGCTGGTGGAGCCTCTATCCGCCGTGATCGGCGCGCTGCTAGCGGTGTATGTGCAATCACTCCTGCCCTTCGCGCTCTCCTTCGCCGCCGGAGCCATGGTTGCGGTGGTCATCGCCGAGCTGGTGCCGGAAAGCCAGCGCAGCGCCCACCCGGCCATCATGACCCTGTGGACGATGCTGGGCTTTGCGGTAATGATGATCCTCGACATCGCCCTGGGCTGAAGCAGCAGGGCTTAAACAACAACGCTGCCGGCCTGGATTCACTCAGGCGGCAGCGTTTTATGTGCATGTAAGAAGAAAGGGCTTCACGCCATCCGGGATGCAGCCCGCATGGGTGTTGTTGACCAGGTAGAGTCCGTCGGCGAAATGCAGCGCCGTGTAGATCACACCCAGGATGGATTTTGCATTCACCCGGTGCGCCCCCGATTGATTCTCAATGGTAAAAGAATCCTCCAGGCTGCTGAGGCACTGCACAAGCTGCAGCACGTCACGGCCGCTGCTGAGCCGGATATGCACCCTGCCCTTGCTCATGCCATCCCTCCTTTACAAACCATTCTTGCACCGGAAACGTTTCCAATACGTTGGCATCATATCATGGAACACAACGTATGTCAAGCATTTTTGTAAGTTTTACATTCCTCAACAGATTATTCTTGCATTTTACAACGTTTTCGTCATTCATATTTGCAGCAACTTCCACGCATTCTCCCATGTGTGCACTTGTCACATTCCCCCGCCCTCAGAGAAATGCAGAAAACAAAAACCGCCCCGACCTTGCGATCGGAGCGGCTTGATGGATCATGCCAATCAGAACTTCAGGGGATTGACGCGGACGGAGGGGCCCATGGTGCTGCTCAGGTACAGAGAGCGGATGTAGGTGCCCTTCGCGGCGGCGGGCTTCGCCTTGTTGATGGCCTCCATCAGGGTCTGCAGGTTCTCCTGGAGCTTCTGGGTGCCGAAGGAGACCTTGCCGATGGGGCAGTGGATGATGGCGGTCTTATCCAGACGATACTCAACCTTACCGGCCTTGATGTCGGTGATAGCCTTGGTCACGTCCATGGTGACGGTGCCAGACTTGGGGTTGGGCATCAGGCCCTTGGGGCCCAGGATACGACCGATGCGGCCGACCAGACCCATCATGTCAGGGGTAGCGACACAGACGTCGAAATCGAACCAGTTTTCCTGCTGGATCTTGGTGATCATATCCATATCGCCAACGTAGTCAGCGCCGGCAGCGCGGGCCTCCTCAGCCTTCGCGCCCTTGGCGATGACCAGCACGCGGACGGTACGGCCGGTGCCGTGGGGCAGAACGACGGCGCCGCGGACCTGCTGGTCAGCGTGACGGGGGTCAACACCCAGACGGATGTGAGCCTCGACGGTCTCGTCGAACTTGGCCTTGCCGGTGGAGATCACCAGCTCGGTGGCCTGGTCAGGATCGTACTGATTCAGATGGTCGATCAGCTTCGCGCTGTCCTGGTACTTCTTACCATGCTTCATTTCAAATTCCTCCCATGTGGTATTAGCGGCACTACGTCCTCCCACATTGTTAAGGGGCTATGCCCCTGCAAAAATCGCTTGCGTGCGGAGTGATTACTCCTCCACGGTGACGCCCATGGAACGGGCAGTACCGGCGACCATGGACATGGCAGCCTCGATGCTGGCGGCGTTCAGGTCGGGCATCTTGGTGGTAGCGATCTGACGGACCTGCTCCTTGGTCAGCTTGCCAACCTTGTCCTTGTTGGGCTTGGCGGAAGCAGTGTCGATATTCAGAGCCTTCTTGATCAGCACCGGAACCGGGGGGGTCTTGGTGATGAAGGTGAAGGTACGGTCGGAATACACGGTGATGACAACGGGGATGACCAGGCCGATGTCATTCTTGGTGCGCTCGTTGAATTCCTTACAGAAGCCGGGGATGTTCACGCCGTGCTGACCCAGAGCGGGGCCGATGGGCGGAGCAGGATTGGCCTTGCCGGCAGCAACCTGCAGCTTGATGAAAGCAGTAACCTTCTTTGCCATTGTAATGGCACCTCCTAAAAAATGTGGTCACGCGGAAGCCAGAAACTTCCTCCCACGTCGCGCGTCAGCAGGGCCGACACGCATGGAAAAGCGGGAATCCCGCTTGCTTCAAGCCGCCTGAGGGAAAATCCCCGGCAGCGTTTAGCTAATGTAAGCCAGGCAACGTGCAGGCGGACGCATCAGCCAAGGCTGCTCGTCCGCCAGGAAGGATTACTCCTCCTCTGCACGAATGACGTCTTCCATATTGAACTCCTGCTCCGTGGTGCGGTTTGCAAACGGATGGAGCCGTACGACGACCCTGCCAAGCATCTTGTCGATCTCAACGATCTCGCCCTTCTGGCCAGTGAACTGACCCTCCTGGACGAGGACGGATTCGCCGATCGCCAGATCGAACTCCGTGCCGGACGGCTGCGGGTTGAGCATCATCTCAACCTCGGAGTCCGTCAGCGCCACGGGCTGTCCATCGGGGCCAACAAAGCCAGTCACGCCGCGCGTGTTGCGCACCACATACCAGCTCTGGTTGGTCTTGATCATCTTGACGATGACGTAGCCAGGGAAGACCTTGCGCACCGCTTTGACGCGCTTGCCCTTCTTGATCTCCGTCACCTCTTCGACGGGCACGCGGACCTCGAAGATATAATTCTCCATGCCGCTGCTCTTGATGGACTTCTCCAGGGTATCCTTCACCTTGTTTTCATACCCGGAATAGGTGTGCACCACATACCACATCGGCTCGGACGTAAGCGCGGCCGCAGCCTCTGCCTGCATCTCGTCGATGCCTTCGGGCTGAACGTCATTGATTCTTTCAGACATTCCACATACTCCTTGCGAAAGGGTATCCTTCAATTGGGTGCTGATTACTGAGCCTCGGACTGCTCGCCGTCAACAGGCTGCTCGCCATCAACGGGCTGCTCGCCATCAACGGGCTGCTCACCATCAACGGGCTGCTCGCCATCAACAGGCTGCTCGCCGTCAACAGGCTGCTCGCCCAGCTGACTGTTGTACTGATCGATCAGCGCCTGCATCTCTTCGTCAGTCAGCTGCTGCTCCTCCCGAGCCACCTCGGGGTGAGTCAGAGAGTACAGACCGTTGACCGCACCCGCGGAAGCGAAGTCCAGAACGCTGACGACCACGCCCATCACGAGCATGAACACCAGAACGGTGATGCAGCTGGAGATCCACTTCTTCTTGCTGGGCCAGGTAACCTTGCGCAGCTCAGCGACCATGTTCTTGAACGCCTTAGCGATGCGGCCGGGGAGGTTCTTGAACCAGTTGATGAGCTTCATGAACCAGCCCTGCTTCTGGGGGACCTTGTTCTCCTCTGCCATCGTTATCACATCCTCACAGTCGCATTACTTGGTCTCGCGGTGGGAAGTATGCTTCTTGCAGAAGGGGCAGTACTTCTTCAGCTCGACACGGTCCGGGGTGTTCTTCTTGTTCTTCATGTTGTTGTAGTTGCGCTGCTTGCACTCGGTGCAGGCAAGGCAAATCTTATTACGCACGGCGTTTGCCACTTGGGACACCTCCTGCCATATCTGATACGGAATGCGTACGCTGCGTCAGCAGTCGTATTCCGCGAATGCCCTGCCGGGAGGTGCGTTGCCTCCCGGCGGGCTTGGGGGATCGCGCCGACCCGCCGCTCCGTTTCCGGATGCGTCAGCCGGCGTTCAGACCCTTACTCGATGACCTCAGCAATAACGCCGGAACCGACAGTGCGGCCACCCTCACGGATAGCGAAGCGCAGGCCCTTCTCCATAGCGATGGGGGTGATCAGGGTCAGCTCCATGTCGATGTTG
>JBGVOA010000064.1:0-1705 GCA_045126095.1 Christensenellales bacterium
GAGGAGAGGCCGATATCGTCATGGGGTGTGATGACGTAGGGCACGGCGGGCTGCACGGGCTGCTGCTCCGCCATGGTCAGGCGGGAAACGGAAACCTCGTAGGCCGTTTTGCCGATGATAGTGCCGTCTGCCAACTGTTTCTGATACGCGCGGGACTGGAAGCGGCCCAGAATGGTCACCTTGTCGCCGACCTTCAAATGGCTGGCGAAGCGTGCGGTGCGCCCCCAGGTGATGCAGGGGATGTAGTCGCTCTTGCCGTACGCGCGGTTGACGGCCAGCATCAGGTCGGCGATCTCGCGTCCAAAGGGTGTGGTGCGGTAGGAGGGCAGCTTGCACAGCGCGCCCGTCAGCTGCACCTGGTTGGGATTTTCCTCCGTATCGGGGTCGAGCAGCCGCTGGGCAAAGCCGGTGATCAGCAGCCTGCCAGCGCCTTCGATAACCTTGTTGTAGCTGCGCAGCTGCCCCTCCAGGCATAGGGGTGTGCCGACCTCAAGGGACGCGCCCTCCATCAGCCGCTCGGAGAGGGTGATGGGCAGCAGATCCTCCGCGCCGGACAGACGCGGCACGGACAGTGTGGCATAGTAGAACTTCTCGCCGAAGACCTCGTGGCCATAGACAGGGGCCTCGGTCAGAATGCCGCTGAGATGCAGGTAGTTCCCGGTTTCTTCCATAGCGATTCACCTTTCTGTTTCCCTGCCTGCCGCAGATGGATGGCGGTTAATTCGCGGCGGCAGGATGTTGTTTTCCTTGCACATCAATCGTCGTTTCGCCCTCAAGGAGGATTTCGCCCGCAGGGATCATCGTGAAGCCCTGCTGCTTGTAATAGGCCAGCACCTGCGGCAGCGCGTCCACGATGTACTGGCTGTCGTTGTGGAAGAGGATGATGTCTCCCTTCTGCACATTGGTCGTGGCACGTTTGACAAGGTCGCTCACGCCGCGATTCTTCCAGTCCAGCGAGTCAATGGACCACTGCACACACTCATAGCCCTCCGCCCGGCTGACGGTGACGACCTTGTTGTCGTAATCCCCATAGGGAGGACGGAAGAGCGTGGGCCGTGTGCCCGTCAGCGCCTCGATCTTGTCAGAGCAGGCGTCCAGCTCCTGACGGATCTGGCTTTCACTGATCTGCGTGAAGTGGGCGTGGGAATCGGAGTGATTGCCGATCTCATGCCCGCGCGCGGCGATCTCCTTCACAAGCTCCGGATATTTGTCCACCCAGATGCCCACGAGGAAGAAGGTCGCCTTGGCGTCGTACTCGTCCAGCAAATCGAGGATGGCCATGGTCTTGTCGCCGCCCCAGGAGGCGTCGAAGGTAACGGAGATCACCTTGTCCTCCCGCTCCACGCTGTACACGGGCAGTACGCGCTTCACGGCCAGCACATCCGTGGCTTCCTTCTGCAGGGGGCCGATGTACATGGCGCTGAGCGCCAGCAGCGCGGCGCAGAGGCACGCGAGGGTCATCCGGCGACGCATCAGCCTGCGGCAGAAATCCCGGTGGGGCTGGGGCCTCTGCGATGCTGCGGGCTTGGGACGGAGCCTGAGGGTTGTCTGAGTCATCATCTGCCACCATCCTTGGATAGTTTATGCGCATCGCGGGCGGATATGCCGCTGCGCAGCGGTTCTGTCAAAGGGAGTGCATCTTCGACAGGCGGCGCGCTACCTGCGCGTTTGATGGAGGCTATGCAGTACGACTCAACCATAGAAC
>JBGVOA010000065.1:0-2878 GCA_045126095.1 Christensenellales bacterium
CCGAGCGCGAGCTGCGGAAGAATGGGATTTGGTACGATGATTGATGCGTGACGATGGCTGCCTGGCTTGGAGCGGGCAGCCGTTTTGTTACAACTTCCGGCAGGAGAAGCGCTGTGCAGCCGCGAAACATACTCCGTGAAAGGAGTTGATCCGCATGAAGCTGATCAGGCGCATGCTTCTGTGCGTGCTGCTGGCGACAGTGGCCTGCGTATGCGTGGGTTGCAGCGTGTACCGGGAGCCGGTGGCGCTCCTGCCGGGGATCGAATTCGGCATGAACCCGTCGGAGGCACAGGCTGTACTGGGCGAGCCGGACGGATCAGAGCAGTTCACAGGCATGAACGATGTGACCTACACATGGCTGACCTGGGAGAATCGGACGGTCGCGGGCTATTCGGCGACAATCCAGCTGAAGTTCGCGCCCTTCCGGCGGGGGATGATCATGTTGCAGTACATCGTCACCTTCGCCGGGGAGGACAGGTCGACGCTGATGACGGAGCTCGATGCGGCGCTGACGGCGCAGCTGACGGGCGACAGGGGCTTCACCCGACGGGATTACACGGACAGCGTGTCCTATGATTGCAATCGCGGCCCCGTTGGCACGGACTACCTGCTGTCCGTCTGGGAGGGCAGCGTCCGCTTGCTGGGCCAGTGTAACGAGTATGACAGATGAAATGGGGAGCGGCCTTGCCATACGCGGCAGGGTCGCTCCCTTTTTGTATTCAGCTCTTGCAGAAGGCCAGCAGCATCTGCTGCAGCTCCTGCATGGTCTCCGCACGGTAGTCCGCCTCGGCGTATTCGGCGTCGTTGCCATACCCGAAGCAGGCGGCGATGGTCGGCAGGCCGTTGTCCCTGCCTGCGCGGATGTCGCCCAGGCGGTCGCCCACCATGACGGCGCGCTCAGGCTGCGTTTCCGAAAGCAGCAGGGCCAGATTCTGCGTCTTCGTGCGCTCCGGGTGGCTAGTGACCGTCCGGCAGAACACGCCGTGCAGGCTGAACACATCCTTGCAGCGGCGCAAATACGGCGCGGTGCCGTTGGACACGATGGCCAGATCCGCATGAGGCGCAAGGGCTGCAATCAGCTCCTTCACGCCGGGGAAGAGGCGGTTGACCTGCGGCACCAGCGAGAGCGCGCATTCCAGGCGCTTTGTGCAGTACTCCGCCATGCGGTCGGCGGGCACGCCAAGCATCGGCGCGGCCTCCTCGAAGGTGGGGCCGTTGCAGCGGCGCAGGACGCTCTCGTCCACCGGGGGCAGACCGAGACGCTCCAGCACCATGCGGTTCTCGTGGATGCACAGCTCCATGCTGTCGCACAGGGTTCCGTCCCAGTCGAAGCAGATCAGCGGCTTCTTCATTGTGCGCCTCCCTTCAGCACCCAGCGCTTGGTGAAGTAGTTCCACACCATCACCAGTGCGGTGGCGATGACCTTGTTGACCATCCACATTTCCAGCGTGAAGCCGAAGAGGGTGAACAGGGCGACGTCCTCGCCGAAGAGAGCCGTCAGCGCCCACATCAGGAACCAGTTGAGGAAGAAGCCCATGCCGCTGGTGATGACAAAGCCCAGCTGTGCTTTGCGGCTGCCCTCCTTCGCTCCGGGGAAGACCCAGCGCACGCACAGCAGGTAGTTGAAGACGACGCTGATGAGGAAGGCGATGGGCGTGGCGGCCACTGCGCCCATGTGCAGCCATTCTTTGAGGATGTACAGGGCGGCGTACTCGATCAGCGTGCATACGCCGCCGGTGAGGATGAAGCGGAGAATCTCTTTGAGTCGGTTGTTCACGTTATGCCTTCTTTTCCACGATTTTGACGTTGGCCTCGCCGAATGCGCCTGTCAGGCGGGTCAGGCAGCCCTCGCCCGCGTCGCACCACTGGATGCGCGGCAGCAGGAAGGTCAGCTTCTCCGCTGGAACGTGCAGGTACACCGGGATACTGCCGGGGTGGATGGACAGGTGATGCACGGCCTCCTCCATGCGGGCGCGCTCAAGCTGAATGAAGAGCTTGCGCGGGGCCTCCGAGGCCAGCTGCGCATCGGTTTTCTGCGGCGCAGAGGGCTGACGGTGGGGCTGCGGGGCGGGTGCGGCGTTGGGCTGCGGGATGGGCACGCGGTCGCCCACGGTCATCCTCGGCGGACGACGCTCGACCTGCTGGCGGGGCTTTTCCTCCTCCCACATATCCAGCGGGACGAGCTTGTCCACCAGGAGCTTGGGCGCTTCCTCCTCGCGGATGGACAGCTTGCCGCACAGCACTACGATGTCGTCCACCGCCATCATGGCCTGATACTTTTCGTACACCTTGGGGAACACCAGACACTCGATCTGCCCGGTCAGGTCTTCCAGGGTGATGAAGCCCATGTAGGCGCCCTTTTTGGTGGCCTTGCCCTTCACCTCGGTGAGGATGCCGGCCATCTCGACCATCTGGCCGTCCATTTCCAGGCCGTGGTCGTCGCGCTCCTCGAGTCCCTCCAGCTGGGCGGTGGTGAAGGGGAATTTCGCCAGCATGTCGCGGTAATCGTCCAGCGGATGGCCGGTGATGTACACGCCGGAGATCTCCTTTTCCATGGCCAGCTTCTGCCGGGAGGGGAAGTCCGGCAGGCGGGGCAGGGTGCGGGTCTCCTCGATGATGGGGGCTTCGCCGCCGAAGGCCATGTCGAACAGGCTCAGCTGGCCGTCCACGTTGGATTTGCGGCGGTTGATGGCCGCGTCCATGGCGGACTCAAAAACAGCCAGCATCTGCGGACGGTTCGCGCCGGTAAAGTCAAACGCACCGGCCTTGATGAGGCTCTCCACCACGCGCTTGTTGCACTCGCTGGTGTCGATGCGGCTGCAGAAGTCGAAGATGTCCGCATAGGGCTTGCTGCGGCGCTCCTCCATGATGGCCTGCA
>JBGVOA010000066.1:0-5235 GCA_045126095.1 Christensenellales bacterium
GCTGACGTCAGCGGCAATCATGTGCTGGCAAATATCTGCGCGCAGCAAGTGGCAGGGGAGGTAGGCAAGGTCAGTGCCGATGTCCGCACCCCAGTCACAGGGCTGATACAGGGCTGCGGCCAGGGATAGGCGTTCGTCAAGCATAGGGGCCTCCAGTCAAGAGAAGCCCTGCCTTATTCAGACAGGGCTTATGGTTCTTATGTTGCATCACTCGGTAGGGTTCCAAAGGAAAAGTCAACTCAATCGCGTGAAACTGACGAAGTCAGTCAATATAGTCCTTCAGCTTCTTGGAGCGGCTGGGGTGGCGGAGCTTGCGTAGGGCCTTGGCTTCAATCTGACGGATGCGTTCACGGGTGACGTTGAACACCTTGCCGACCTCTTCCAGGGTGCGCTGGTGGCCGTCATCCAGGCCGAAGCGCAGGCGCAGCACGCGCTCCTCGCGGGGGGTCAGGGTATCCAGCACCTCCAGCAGCTGCTCCTTCATCAGGGCGAAGGACGCGGCCTCGGCAGGGGCGGGCGCATCGTCGTCGGGGATGAAGTCGCCCAGGTGGCTGTCCTCCTCCTCGCCGATGGGGGTCTCCAGAGAAACAGGCTCCTGCGCGATCTTAATGATCTCGCGCACCTTGTTCTCACTGATGCCCATCTCCTTGGCAATCTCCTCCGGGGTGGGCTCGCGGCCCTTCTCCTGCAGCAGCTGACGGCTGACGCGGATGAGCTTGGTGATGGTTTCCACCATGTGGACGGGGATGCGGATGGTACGCGCCTGATCGGCGATGGCGCGGGTGATGGCCTGACGGATCCACCAGGTGGCATAGGTGGAGAACTTGAAGCCCTTGGTGTAGTCGAACTTCTCCACCGCCTTGATCAGGCCCAGGTTGCCCTCCTGGATCAGATCCAGGAACAGCATGCCGCGGCCCACGTAGCGCTTGGCAATGGAAACCACCAGGCGCAGGTTGGCTTCGGACAGCTTGCGCTTGGCCTCCTCCTTCTCCTCGGGGGTGCCGCTCTCCAGCTGCTTGGCGATGGCGATCTCTTCCTCTGCGGTCAGCAGGGGAACCTTGCCGATCTCCTTCAGGTACATGCGCACCGGGTCGTCGATGCTGATGCCCTCGGGCACGGACACATCGGCGGCCTCTTCCTGGTGGGCGGGTTCGTCAGCGGGTTCGGGGATGGCGGCCGCGTCGTTCTCGTTGATCACGTCCACGCCCAGCGCTTCCAGCGTTTCCAGCACCTTGTCAAGCTGCTCGGGGTCCATGTCCATCTCCATCAGACGGTCCATGATCTCCTTGTAGGTCAGCGCACCCTTGGATTTGCCGTACTCGTAGAGCTCGTTGAGCTTGGCTTGACGGGCATCAGGTGAAAGCGTCAAATGGAATCCTCTCCTTCTATATAGCACGCGCAGCGCGGGGCTGCGGGATGGGGGTCACATACTGGGGGTGTTGAGTTTCTTGATTTCCTCTGTGAGCTGCTGCGCCCTTTTCAGCGCCTCGGCCTTGGCGTCGCCCGTCAGGCCGGACATGCTCCGGGTGAGCGCTTTGAGCTCCTCGGTGCGGCGCTTGAGGCGGTTGCGGCTCAGGCATTGGCGGGCCATGTGGATCAGCTGATCCAGGTTATCCGATGGCGGCGTGAGCAGGATGCGGCTGACCCGCGCACGGATGACCTCGTCGCTCTGCATCTCCACCAGGGAAGCCGGGGACGCGTTCTCGCCCAGGCGCTGGAACAGCTCCTGCATCAGCGGGTCGCTGAAGTCCTCCGGGCTTACGATGTCGCGGGGGATGCGTCCGGTGCTCAGGAGCGAGATGAGCAGTTCCTCGTCGCGGGCCTCCTGCGTGGCGGCAGGGGAGTCCCGCCGGGGGCTCATCCTCGTGGGGACAACCGGCGGCAGGGATTGCTGCTGACCCTGCGGGATAGAAATGCCGATCTGCTGCAGCAGCACCTCGCGGGTGAAGCCGGTCTGCACCATCAGCTCCTGGATGTGGTTTTCGCGCTCCACGGGCTCCAGGCGGCTGAGGATGGCCGCGCAGGCCTTGGCGTATTCCGTGCGGCCCTCCTGGGTGGAAAGGTCGTAATCGGAGCGGAGGCGGCGGATGCGGTAGGCAGCGGGGGTCAGCGCGGGAAGGCTGTCAAAGGCGTCCTTGCCGTCACGGCGGATGAACTCGTCCGGGTCAAGCCCGTCGGGGAAGTCCAGCACGCGGGCGGGGATGCCCTCCGCCTCCAGGATGTCCAGGCCGCGCAGGATCGCATGCTGACCGGCGCTGTCTCCGTCGTAGCTCAGGTAAACAGCGGGGGCGAAGCGCTTGAGGAGCTTGGCCTGCTCAGGGGTCAGCGCGGTGCCCAGCGTGGCGCACACGCCGGGTACGCCGAATTGCGTCAGGGATACAACATCCATATACCCCTCCACCAGCACGACGCGTTGCAGGTGCCGTTCCTTCCGCAGCAGATTGGCCGCGTAAACGCCCAGGCGCTTGTTGAACACCGGCGTATCGGAGGTGTTGAGGTATTTGGGTTGAACGTCGCCCAGGGCGCGTCCGCCAAAGGCGAGGACGTTGCCGTATTGATCGATGATGGGGAAGATGGCGCGGTTGCGGAACATGTCAAAGGCACGGCGGGGCTTGGCAGGGCTGTCCTCCGTCGCTGGTGTGGCCTCCTTGATCACGGTCAGGCCCACGAGCTTCAATTCTTCGACGGTATAGCCCTTTTCCTGCAGGTGCTTTGTGAGCGTGTCCCAGCCATTGGGCGCAGCGCCCAGGCCGAATTTGCGGATGACGTTGTCCGTCAGGCCGCGGCGCTTGAGATAGTCCAGCGCTGTCTGCCCGGCCGGGGTGAACAGCGTCTGGTGGAAGAACCTCGCGGCTTCCTTGTTGCATTCCAGCAGACGCTCTCTCTGGGAGCGGCGGCGCTGGTAGTCCGGGTCGGTCTCCATCTGCGGCAGGGGCATGTGCAGCTGATCCGCCAGGTGCTTCACCGCATCCTGGAACTCCAGCCGCTCATAGTCCATCACAAACTGGATGACGCTGCCGCCGGCCTTGCAGCCGAAGCAGTAGTAAAGCTGACTTTCGCCGTCAACGGAGAAGGAAGCGGTCTTTTCGCCGTGGAAGGGGCAAAGGCCCCAGTGCTTGCGGCCGTTTTTCTTCAGCTGCACATATTGCCCGACGATCTGCACGATGTCCGCCCGGGCGCGCAGCTCGTCCAGCCACGCGGGGGGAAAACGCATCGCCACTCCCTCTCACCCTCCTTCCGGAATGGACTGCGATGAAAGACATGCATTTGCCTTATTCGCCGTTTTCGGCGAATTTCCTGCTTGAAAATAGCGTCTGTTTCGGGATATTGTTGCAAAAATGCATAAATTCCGTTAAGAAAGAGCGAAACCGGCTGGCACAAAGAGCCTCTGGAAGGTGCGGATGGCATAGCGATCCGTCATGCAGGAGACAAAATCGCATACGGCCCGCGCAGTGCCCTCACGGTAGCCGATGAGCACGAATTCCTCCGGCATTTCGCCGGGATGGGCGCTGTAATAGCCAAAGAGCTGCCGCACGAGCCCCTCGCAGCGGGTCTCCTCCTTGGCGCGCCATTCGTCTCGGTAGACGCGCTCAAACATGAACTCCCGCAGGCCGTCCATGGCGCTCTGCATCACGGGGGACATGGCGAGACGGTCGCCCTCCTGGCTGTTCTCCACGATATCGGCGATCATGCGGTTGATGCGCTCGCCGTGGCTGTTGCCCAGCACCTTCAGACAATCCGATGGGAGCTCAAACTCGCGCAGCACGCCGCCACGCAGCGCATCGTCCAGGTCGTGATTGAGGTAGGCGATGCGGTCAGCCCGGCGGACGCATTCGCCCTCCAGGGAGGCCGGGAAATGTGCGCCTGAGTGGCAGAGAATGCCGTCGCGCACCTCCTTTGTCAGGTTGAGGCCCTGGCCATCGCTTTCCAGCACCTCCACCACGCGCAGGCTCTGCTCGTTGTGGCGGAAGCCCTCGGGCATCAGCGCGTCCAGCGCGCGCTCGCCGATGTGGCCGAAGGGAGTGTGGCCCAGGTCGTGTCCCAGGGCGATGGCCTCGGCCAGATCCTCGTTCAGGCGCAGGCAACGCGCCAGCGTCCGCGCGATCTGGCTCACCTCCAGCGTGTGGGTCAGGCGGGTGCGGTAGTGGTCACCCTCCGGAGAGAGGAAAACCTGCGTCTTGTACTTCAGGCGGCGGAAGGCCTTGCAGTGCAGGATGCGGTCGCGGTCGCGCTGGAAATCAGTGCGCATGGGGCAGGGCTCCACCGGACGCTCACGGCCGGCGGTGCGGGCGGAGAAGCAGGCGCGCGGGGAGAGCCGCTCCAGCTCCTCCTGTTCAAGTCGTTCGCGGATGGTCATGCTGTCACCTCCTGACGGGGTACGGACGGGCATGCGATTGTGGTTGTTCACCTGTGATATACAACATGCGGGGGTGAAAATCCTTTGTTAAGTTACGGAAAAGTACACAAAAATCCGGCAGAATGGTATCTGCCGGAGAAAAATGCTTATTCGGTGGACTTTGCGGCCGCGTCTGCCAGCCGGCTGAGGAGGTCGCTGCCGACAAAGGGCAGCAGCGACCTGACCGGCTTCTTCTGGCGCAGCCTGTCCAGGAAAATGCGCTCCAGTGCCCCGGAGGACATGAACGGTGCCAGCGCGCTGATGCTTTCGCCCCGTGCCTCCATGGCACAGACGATCCTGTCCACCGTGGACGTCCGCAGGAAGGGCACGAGGGGCTGTATGTCCCGGCCGTCGCGCTCCCAGGTGCTGGCAAGCTCCGTCAGCAGCCTGCTGCTGGCGAAGGGCAGGCAGGCGGAGACGAACGCCTCGTCCGCCGCATTGCCGCGCAGCAGCGCATCCACCTTCTCCGTGCTCAGGTAGGGCAGGAGGTCGATCAGCTCCGGCGCGCGGACGTCCGCAGGCAGCTCAGCGGCAGGCTCCTGGGTGGACGCTTCATCGCAGGCGAGCTCCGTCAGGGACAGCAGGTCGCGCAGCCCCAGCAGCTGGTCGGTGATCTGCTCCATATGCCCGGGCAGCAGCACCGGGGCGACCTGCGCGGCTTCGGGGAGGCTCACGGGGGCGCTTTGCAGGTATTCCTCCAGGTCATCCGACATGGCATGGGTGACGATGGGAGGCGCCTGGCGGCCCAGCAGCTCGTCCACGCTCACGCTGAAAATGTCCGCCAGCTCCGGCAGCTTGGACACGTCCGGCATCGACTGGCCGCGCTCCCAGTTGCTCAC
>JBGVOA010000067.1:0-27167 GCA_045126095.1 Christensenellales bacterium
GGCGATGCGTTCACATATTCATCGTCGTGAACCCTGACTGTAACGCCCAATGCCGTCTTGAATTCCATCACCACTGCCATGCAGATCACCTCCGTCAAGTCTATGCCTGCAGGGTTTGTCCTGCTGCGTCGTGGCGCATCCGATGCCCGGGTGGTACTGGTTGCCGGATGCGCCGGGTAACATTGGCGCACATATGGAACATGATGTCAATCGAATTATTGATATCGAACCCATCGCCGCGCAAAAACTCATCCAGTTAATTGAGCGGCTCATTCAACACTGGTACATCGATCGTCACAATGAGGAAGAATTGATTTCTGAGATTCTGAACGTCGATTCTGCCACTCAGTCTCAGCGCAATCAATAAGCGTATCTGTCTCAGCAAGAAGTTCACCCGTGGGAGACCAATACTGATATACATAGCGCACCGGATCCTCTGCACTACCCTGCCCGCGTACGAATCGCACGCGGATAACCTTTATTTCGCATACCTCACGAATCTCATCTCCAAGCGTACACGGCGGTCCCATTCTCTGTGCTCCTTTCCTTGCCCCTCCAGGCATACTGGAGGGGGTGTATTTTGCGATGTTACTGCGGATGAACCTTGCGCGATTCGCCCGGCGTTTGGTAGAACAGGTAGGACGGGCGATACTCGGGGAATACCTCAGCAAAAGCAAATCTATCGATCAGCCCGCAGCACGTTGCTCATTCGGTGACTTTCTATGTAAAAAAATATCGGCAATGCGCTCAATAGAAATACCCAATCCATCAGCTATCGTAGCTGATTCATGCAAATCCGGCTCCTTCGCACCGGTAGTAATTTTGTTGAGCTTTCGCCTATCCCAGCCAATCGACCTTGCAAACGCTGCTTCGCTGTCGAATTGACTATAAATCAGAGCTGTAAGTTCACGAACCTTTGCCATGTATTGCTCCCTTCCTTCGTTGCTCATTTGGTGACATGTACATATTACAACACTCGCCCGTCGTTGTCAAGCATTTGGTGACAAAATTTTTCATTCAGCCGATAAAAGTCTTGATTTTGGTGACGTTCTATGTTTTAATGGATATATCAGAAGATTGAAGAGGATGACTCACATGACAAAATTTGGCGACCAGCTTCGCAAACTGCGATTGGAGCGAGGCATGTCACAGGAAGATATGGCCGCTTTGCTCGGAACCTCTAAGCAAGTTATCAGCCGATACGAAACCGGGCAACGCTCTCCAAAGATCACCGTCGCATCGGCCTATGCTGAGAAATTGGGAGTTCCATTGTCGGACTTGGAAGGCAATCCCCCTGCGACTCCCACCTACCCCAACCTTATCCCCATCACCCGTACCTACAAGATACCGCTACTGGGCAAGATTGCGGCCGGCAAGCCAATCCAGACCAATCCAGAGGATATGGAATTCATCGAGTTGCCGCACGATCCGGGCAGAGCCAATGCCGCTCTGCGTGTTTCTGGAGATAGCATGATTCCACGCTATCTCAACAATGACATTGTATTTATCCGCTTCCAGGATGATGTGGACGATGGTCAGATCGCCGCCGTCTGCATCGATGACACCGTAACGCTCAAAAAGGTATACCATATTCCGAATGGTGTTTATCTTGTAAGCGAAAACCCCGCGTACCCCCCGATGACCTACACGCTGGATGATGCTGACAACATCCATCTGGTCGGTCTCGCCATCGGCTACCTGCGCTGGGAGCATTAAACAAAACGCTCTGCCAATCCTACCTCCGTTAGAGGACAAGCGACAAAATCCAGCGGTTATTGTACTTTCGGTTACATCACCTCTGTGTAACCAGAAATACAATTTTCTCGAAAAATTGTCACCAGCATCAAAACAAAAAATCCTCTGCCGGCATCCTACCTCCGGCAGAGGACAAGCAGCAACAACCAGTACCACCCGGGCATTGCTATGCCCATTTTACCAGCTCCCCCCGCCAAATGCAAGTATTTTCGCATTCCGAAATATGCTTTTTTTGAAAAGAGGTGGCCTCATGGGCAACATCATCCCCAACGGCTTATACTGCGCATACCTGCGCAAATCCCGCGCCGACGTCGAAGCCGAAGCCCTCGGGCGCGGCGAAACACTCGCGCGTCACGAAAATGAACTGCGCCGCTTCGCCGAACGCAGCGGAATCCACATCGCACAATGGTACCGTGAGATCGTCTCCGGCGATACAATCTCCGAGCGTCCGGAAGTTCGCCGCATGCTGTCCGACATCGAGGACGGACAATGGGACGGCGTACTGGTCGTGGATGTAGACCGCCTCGGACGCGGCGACAGCATCGACCAGGGCACGATCCTGCAGACCTTTGCACTGACCAATACGCTGCTCGTCACGCCGGATAAGGTGTATGATCCCGCCGACGACAACGATGCAGACTTCTTTGAGATCAAACTGTTCTTCAGTCGCCGCGAATACAACACGATTAAAAAGCGCATGCAGCGAGGCCGCCTGTCTTCAGCGCTGGACGGCTGCTATCAGGGTGGGCGCTGCCCGTACGGTTACGAGAAATACAAGCTGCCCAATCGCAAGGGATACAGCCTGCGCATCGTCCCGGAGAAAGCCGCCGTCGTGCGCTCCATATTTGAATGGTACGCCTACGGTATGGATGGCAAGGAAGTCGGCGCAGGCGTAATTGCACAGCGCCTGCACGACATGGGGCTGACCACGGATCTCGGTAACGAATTTGAGCCGTCATATGTCCGATACATGCTGCGCAACAGCATTTATATCGGTCGAATTACGTGGAACAAGCGCGTGCAAAAAAAGCAAATCCGCAACGGCGTGCGCAGCCGCGTGCGCGAGAAAAACGATAACCCGATCGATGTGCCGGGACATCATGAACCAATTATCCCCATGGAGCTGTGGAATATTGTGCAAAACATAATGGATACTCACGAAAAACGCCCGAAGCCGAAAAATACAGTAACGACCAATCCGCTGTCCGGTCTTGTGATATGCTCAGAATGTGGCAAACATATGCAGCAAAAACCTGACCCGACGCGAAAGGCGCCCTTCATGTTCTGCCCCACACAACGCTGCCCCACTTACGCTGCGTATACCTATATCGTCGAAGATGCTATACTTGCAGTCCTTGAACAATGGGTAAATCGTTTTGAGGCCCAGAGCAACGATCGCTGCACAGGGAATCCGACAGCCATCCACAGCGCTATGCAATCAGCCGTGGAGCAGCTGCGCACACAAGAATCTACGATCCAGAAACAATATGCAAAGCTGTACGACCTCCTTGAGCAAGGCGTCTATACTGTGGACGTATTTCGCGATCGGCGCGCAGAGCTGGATGCACGCTTACTGGATACCCGGCAGCGCATCTCAATGCTGGAGCAGAAAAACCGCCCGGACCCGATCGCCGCCCTGATTCCGCAGATAAAAACCGTACTGGCCGCATACCGCAAAGCGCCTACTGCCGCAGATAAAAACGCACTGCTGCGCACGGTCGTGAGCCGGATAGAGTATCGCAAAACGCAGCGTTGCTACCGCAATAACCAGCCCGGCGATTATTTGTCTGTCGAGGTATTTCCTCGCATTCCAAATTCTTCTACCGATAAGGGATAAGACGCGGGATGCGATGAATCCTACCAATTATGTTCACAGATAAAAATCCCTCTGTAGCAGAGGCGTTTCACACGTCTGAACAAAAAACAAGCCCCGAACACGTCAATAAAAACGTGTCCGGGGCTTCCTCTATACCTTATTCAGTTTCGATCTCCGCGTGCTCCTCCGTCATCCACATGCCGCAATCCTTCATAGCAGCGTCACCGTTTGCGATATTCCTGCCACTTCCGTTTGCTCCTCCAGCACCAGCTTCGTCTCCTGATTAGCCAGTTCGCGCACCGCCGCCTCAATCTCGTCAACATCAACGGAAAATCCGCGCACTTCCAGCTGCTTTTTGACGTAGGCCAGCTTCTCATCGCCCTTGCCTGCGCCGTAAACCTGTTCGGCAGCGTACACCAGCGTTTTGACGGTCGCGCTCAAAAGAGCCTGCTGTTCATTGGTGGTTTTCGCCTGGATCCACGGAATGACCTTATAGGTCAGGATCGCGGCCAGCAGGCCGATCAGCGCCTGCAGAATGGGAGTCAAATCAATGCTGTTCATAGCGGGATACCTCCTTCTCCAGATCCTCGATGCGATGGTTTGCCACGCGGATCTTCTCGTCCTGTACCTCCGCGTGCTCCTCCAGCTTATAGGTGCGGTCGATCAGGTTATTGTGCGCCTGCACCTTCTTCTCCAGCTGCTCGATGCGGTACTGCGTCAATTTGCTGGACGTCATCACGCCGATCAGACTGCCGATGCCGCTGCCGGCAAGCCCGATCAGCGCCACAGTGATTGCTTCGCTCATCCGACCACCTCCGCATACTTGCCGGAGATCCAGCCACTCTCGCCGCCCACCTGCACCGCATACCAGCCGTTGTCCGCCTGCGCGGTGTACGGTAGCACAGCACCCTTGCTGACCACGGTGATGATGCGGTACTGCGTGCCCGCACCGGCTCGGATATTGACACGACTGCCAGTCACGCGCACCTGCTTTCCAGCATCCGCGGGCGTATCCTCGTCATCGTCCTCGGAAGCCTCCGCTACCATCTCCATCAGCGCGGCGTGGCTCTGATCGCCGTACTGGCCGTCTACATCGATGCCGGCCGCGTCCTGCATTGCCTTGACAGCCGCCACCGTTTCTGCGCCGTAATCGCCGTCCGCGCCGTACTTCGGCAGCTCATAGCCCAGCTCCAGCAGGATCTGCTGCAATTCCTTCACATCCGCACCGGTGCATCCCTTTTTCAGCAGACGGCTGCCCAGCGTGCTGGTGGTCGTGCCGGCGGTCGTCTCAGCAGCTGCGCCGTACTCCACCCACGGCATCTTGTACCAATGCGTCCACGGACGCTTCTTGACGTCGGTGATCACGCAGCCATAGGCGAAGCCGCGCCATTCGACCACCTTGCCGCCGCCGACATACACGCCCACGTGACCGCTGCTGCGCACCGCAACGCCGGGAATCTCCGGCAGCGCGCCGATAGCGCCCCAATCCATGCCCTGTTTCTTGCAGTAACTGAACATACCGTCCGCAGAGGTGTCCGGGCAGCCGCCGGACTTGTACACGTTTTTCTGCGTGCCCAGATTGCTCCACACCGCCCACTTGATCGCGCCGCCCACGCAATCCGCGCAGATCTGCTTCGCAGCGATGTCCTTGCGATAGCGCGCTGTGCGGCTACTGCCGTAATGCGACGGATACTGCTTCGTCTTGCTCTTGAGCAGGCTCTCAGTGCAGCTATAGCCGCAGGTGCCATACCAGTACGGACGCTTCAGCTCCGCCTGCTGTTTGAGCCATGCCACGTAATCCTGTGCCTTGATCATGTAAAATCCCTCCAGTTTGTATATTCCATCAAAAAGGACGACGCCGAAACAGCGCCGCCCTCCGAATGGTGACCCGATCAATTATCCTTTCCCGCCGCCAGGACCGACGCAACCACAAAGGCCACCGCGCCGGTCAGCGGCAGCATCCACATCAGATGCACCGCGCTGATCATACCCCCACCCCCTCTTTTCATAATCAAACGTCCGCTGCATCTGCGAATTCCGGCAGCTTTTTCAGCCGCTTATATGCCGTCGTGACAGTCATGTTCTCGTCGTACTCGACCTCATAAGTCACCGCCCGGCGATACGGCGTTACCTCTGCCGATTCAGTCGTGCGCGCCTCGTTATCAACATACGAAACAACAGCAATGGAATTCTGCTGTCCGGGCGTGATTTGAATATAGAGGATACGGTGATAATCCGTGGTCACGCCGTCATCCTGCCGAATGTTTTTGCGTAATGCCATAGTGATTCCCCCTTACGAAAAAGTAATCTTGCCGCTCCAATGCACTCCGATAGGCGCATTGTTGACCGCGTTTGTGGTATCCGAAAATGTCGCGCCGATGTATATTCCCGCCGCTGTGAGTTTCGTTGTGTACGAAGTCGGCGTTGTAAAGGTATCAGCCGCAGACCCATGCGTATAGGCGTTATTCTGTCGCAGTTTGAATCCGCCGACGGAAGTTACCGTAACAGTTGGGCTGCCAATAACCGGATTGGGCAAAGGAACGGTAAAGTATATTTCATGCTTGCTGTTTGTCGTATATCCAGCTGTAACCATATATTCCAGCGTAATGGAATCGCCTTTGCGGTAGTACGGCGTGTAGCTTGCGCTGTTAGCATTTTTGATTCCGAATTTCACATCTGTGCCGTATATATATGTGCCACCGACTCCGGCAGAATAACCACCGTAGCCCAATACCAGATCGTTGCTGGTGTTAAGCTGCAAGCAGTTATGCGCCGTTCCGCTTGTATCAAGCCAGAACAGTCTGCGCCCGTTGTCTAAACGCAAGTCAGACCCCATCAGGCGTGTGGCACCCGACTTGGCATACAGCTCCAGGGTATTGCCGCGTACGCTGGTCTTGCCTGTGCCGGTATTCCAAAGGCCATAACCAATATCGAGTGTATTATTTTCATTGAGATTCATGCAGTTATGCCCGGTTCCGCTCGCATCTTCCCAGTACAAATCAGCACAATTCTCAAACGAGAAGCCCAACGCGCCCTTGACCGGTATATATCCACCTTTGGCAAGAAGCTGTATTCTGTTGCCGTAAATATTGGTGTATCCGGACTCAGCGTTATATGTGCCAATACCCAGCACTGTATTGCCATTGGCATTCCACGGTATCAGCGCTGAGTGCAGTTTTCCATCAGCATCATAGCCGTAGATATTCTGATCATTGCCCAATGCAATGTTCTTCAGGAATTTCGTCATCCACGCAAAAGAAGCGGTCTCCTCATCACCAGCTGCCATACCGAAGCCAATGGCCTTACCGCCCTTTTTCACATGAATACAGTATGCCGCAGAATTGATCGTCGCCGTATACGTGGATGTGCTGCCCACCGTATCGGTCAGCGTGATCGTAACGCTGTACGAGCTGTCAGATACCAACGCGCCATTGCCCAGAATGACTGCCGTTCCGCTGGTCAGTGCCGCCGACGTGGAGAAAGATCCGCCCACCTGTGTCAGCACCGCCTTGCCGGTTACGGCGTTTCCTCCGGCAAGTACGGAACATGCGTAGGAGACCTCCACATAACCATACGTGCCGTTTATATCATCCTGCGTACCGCTGCTCAGGCATCGGTACACCGTTGTGGACGAAAATGTCGGTTTTGCGTACGGATAAACGTAAAAGGTCGTCGTTTTGGTTGCCGTCCTGCCTCGGGAGTCCGTAACCTTGGCTGTGACCGTGATCGTGCCCGACTGGTAGATCAGACCGGTCGTGAAACTGCTCTGCGTGCTGTTGCCTATGGCAGGACTGGTGCTGATGGAATACGATTTGATCGTCGATCCGTAAGCGCCTGCCGCGCCATCAATCGTCAGCGTGGCTTTGGTTTTGCCGTATACATACAGTTCCCACTCATCAATGACTGAGTTGGTATTGACGGGCGTCGCAGTCACGCCGGAAATCGTCGGCGCCACGCTGGCCGGGGCGGTGATCGTGAACGAATACGTGGCAGTACCCAGCGATGTACCGGAAGCGTTCAGCGTCTCCAGAGTCACCGTCGCAGCGCCGGACGTCGCCGAAGGGATCGCATTCAGCCACGTCAGCGGGATCGCATAGCTTGCCGAGGTGGTTCCCGCCGCTACCGTCTGCGTGTTGGAATAGCTGCCGAATTTCCATGTCACCTTGTGCTTGTAGGCGGTATTGTACGCCGCGATGTTCAGTTTTGCCGTACTGCCCGCCGCTATACTGGTTTTCTCCAGCGTGCCGCTGCTCTTTAAGTATTGATACGTCAGTGTCAGATTTGCCGCCGTAACAGACAGATAATCGTAGCAGTATCCGCCGGAATACGTACCGCGAGTTTTCGGTGCGTACAAAATCAGCACGCGATTGCCCGCCAGCAGGTATTCCTTCAGAATGGCAAACATGTCCGCATTGGTAGATGCGTTAAACGTCAGTGTGCGCGTCCCGTTGTAGGCCGCCTCCACGTACAGCGTGCCGATGGAGTCTGCACGCATGGCGCTGATGCTGCCGGTGATCGTGTTGCCTGTCGCCTTGTAAAAGTAGACGTATTTGTTGCTCGCGCCGCCAGAATTGCCAAACGTCAGCGACAGCGTGATCTCCGAGATATCGACATTGGACATATCCAGTCCCGACAGCCCGGAAAAGTTGATCGCGCCCTCGTAACGCGTGGACGAATACACGCCCTGACGGGCCTTGCCGCTGGTCCACGTGCTGCCGGATGCATATTTCAGTTCAGCCGCCGCTGTCGAAAACGTAGCCATTAGAATCTCCTCTCCTTACGATCGCCACATAAAGCCCACTCCCGTAGGCGTAGTGACGATATCCAGATAGCCATTGATCGCCGTGCCGATGGATATCTGCTCGATGACCTCCAGGCGAGTAATGTACAGTTTGTTGTCAGAGAAATACGCCAATTCGCTGCCGTTCTGCACGAATGCGAGCCTGGTATTGGTCAGGCGCATCTTGATGCTGGAGCTGCTGGCGCTCATGTCAAGGTAAGGCGTGCCGTCGTCGTCGCCGAACACAAAGGATGAGAACATCTGCGAAATGCCGTCTTCAGCCACCAGCATACGGGAAAACAGCAGCGTCAGGTCGGAATCCGTCTGCGCCATCTCGCTGCGCAGCAATTCGATTTCCGCCACCGCTGCCAGGAACTCCTCCGCGCTGGCATACTGATCGGACAGACCCATTCCTTCGATCAGCGCGTTGACACGCTCTTCCATGCCTGCATCCAACGCGGAAAGATCATCCTGCAGCTGACCGATCGTCGCTTCGCTGTCCGACGGCGCGGCTCTCCACGACGTGGCCGCGCTGCCCTGCTCCAGCTGGATCATCGTAAACTGCACAACCACGCCGGTAGTGGCGTTTTTCTCTCCGGCATACAGCAGCAGTGCCCAGTTTCCGCCCGCCTCGGGCAGCCTGAACCGCACGACCTGCTTGCCGTAAGTAAATTCCAGCAATCCGGATGTGTGGATCTCGCCGCTTTCCAGATCAACGACCTCCCACGTCACGCCGGACGCCGTGCCCTCTGCCAGGATGACTTCCTTCACCGACAACGTGTGCACCATTCCACTCTCCAGCTCGTCGGCGGCGATCCAGAATGTATTGTCGCCGTCCGCCGCCAACAGATGACTGGCGCTGTCCGCAATCAGGTTGACCGCGCCGACCTCAATTTCGTTCACCGCGCCCTCCACGATGCTGCGGATGGACTCGTTGCTGGACAGATCCAGCGTCTCGCCGAAATTGGCTGACACATGGTTGGTAGTGATCGCGCCGGCTTGAATGTGCGCAGCCTCAACAGCCCCGGCAGCGATCTTCTCCGAGGTAATGGCTCCGGCAGCGATGTTGTTGGCAAGGATGGTCGCGGCGGCGATCTCGTTGGCGGTGATCGCGCCGGCCACAATGCGGTCCGCGGTGATGCTGCGCTGTGTCAGGGAGCCGCCGTCAATAGTGGTCTGTGACAGCTGCGCAGTCCCGTTTGCCTCGTTGATCGTGTAGACGATGGACTTGTCGCTGCCCACGATGATCAGGCGCTCCACCGACAGCGTGCCGGTGGTGATGCGACTGGCAGACAGCTCCACGATTTTCGCATCCGTGATGGATGCATCCGCGATCTGAGCCGTGCCGACGGCGCCTTGTGCAATGAGCGCCGTAGTGATCGCGCCCAGGGCAATCTGTGCCGTACCGATGGTGGCATTGGCGATCTGCGCATTGGTAATGGTAGCGTTGGCGATTTTGGCAGCGGTCACCGCCAGATCCGCAATCTTCGCCGTGTCCACTGCCAGATCATGGATTTTCGCCGTAGTCACCGCCAGATCGTCAATACGCGCCGAGTCTACCGCCAGCAGCGCAATCTTCGCCCGGGTAACCGCAGCATCCTCGATGTGCGCGGACTGGATCACCGCCTGCGCAATCTTAGCCGAGGTGATGGCAGCATCGGCAATACGCGCCGCATCCACCGCCAAATCGGCGATTTTCGCCCGGGTGATGGAACCGTCTTCGATCTGAGCTTCTTTGATGACCGCCTGCGCTATGTTGGCATTGACAATATCCGCGATCTGCGCCGACAGCGTCTGGATCTGCGCCCAATCGATATTCGCCTGCTCGATGTTCGCCGTGGTGATCTGCGCCGCAGCAATCGTCGCCAGATCGGCATACAGCTGATCGACCTCGATCTCCCCCGCCACCAGCTGATTGATGTGCGCCGATACCGCCGTGATCGCATTCGCCGCCAGCTGCTCGATCGCCGCCACGGAGATCTTCGCGTACTGGATGGAGGCGTTGCGCAGCTTGCTGCCGCCCACTGTGCCGTTGATGACCTTTGTGCCGGAGAGCGTGCCCTCGGCGATGTCGTAGCCGTATGTGGTGGTTTCCAGCTCCTGCAGGTCGCCCAGCGTGACGCTCTTGTACCGGCCCTTGCCGCCGTTCGCCAGCGCATCCCACACATATCCGGTCATGCGCAGCGCCGCCGTGATGCCGGAGCGCGCCGCATACACATGTACCGTGTCGTACAGGTGGATCGCCTGCAGGTCCGCATACTGCGCGTATTCCTCTGTGTTTTCCAGCGCGACGAAATCCACGTCCAGCCCCACCGTGGGCGAATCGATTCCCGCGGCAAAATCCGCCTCTGCCAGCTCCAGCAGACGGGCGCGCGCCTCCGCTTCGGTGGCGTATTTGCCCTCGTCGGCGTTGGCGTCGCCCTTGTCCACCACGCTTACGTCGTATTCGATCGCCTTGGCGCGCACCACCGGGATCTCCGCCGCGCGCGGGCTGTCCACATAGCCGTCGCCCTCTGAGTACAGCGGCTCGCCGTCCGCATCCCGTCCCACGGGCACGATGCGCGTCACAACGCTGCCCGTATCGATGGTCAGCACCGCGCCGGTCAGGTTCTTGCCGTGGCGGATCTCCACGCCGCGATCGCGCACCTCGTCCGCCAGCACGAAAATATCGTAATTGTCGCGAACCAGCCGCGCGCCGGTCTGCGGCACCACGCCGATATCCTTTTCCAGCAGCGCGGATACGATGGATGCATCGGTGTATTCGCCGGCAACGCTGCCCGTCGCCGTGCAGTACAGGTTGAAATCATGCGGATTCAGCGCCTTTGCCATCAGCTGGGCGCACACCTCCGCCGCGGCGATGCCCTCCGGCGCGTATGTGCCTTTGACGATATTGCCGCTCAGATCGTAGAAAATGTGCTGCGCGGTCACGCTCACCGTCGCCATGGCGTCGTCCCTCTCCACCGAAATGATGCGGAACAGCTGCTCGCGCGTCTGCCGGGGCTGCACCACCGCGCCGGGCGCATCGCCGGCAATGGTTTCGGTGATGTCCTCCACATAGGTCAGGTAATCGCTGTGCATCCAGCCGGTCGCGCCGCCCTCCTGCACGATCACCTTGTACCAATCGCCGGATTCATCCGTTTTGATCACCCGCGTGCCGTTTTTATACCGCCCGATGATCTTGCCCTTGCTGGTGGAAGGCGCAGTGCGCAGTCGCAGCCGGCTGTTCACCTTTACCTTGTAAACCTGCCGGGTCACGGTCGTCGCGGATGCGCCAACGCTCACCAGCGGCGTCTCGCGCATCGGCGCAGGCGCCTTGATGATACAGTATTCCGCAATGTTCCACCACCGGCCATCCTCGTCCATCGGGTGAGTCATGCTCAACTCATACAAACCTCCGGTGCGCTCCTCAATTTCCAGCGAGCTGGGAGTAAGCACCCCCAGCCCCAGCCCAGAAAAATCCGAAGCATCCGCCGCGTGAATCGTAATCATACATACCTCCATCTCGGCGTAATCGTCACGCTGGCCACGCTGCCGCTCCACGATATGGCGTTGTACCCCGGCTGCAGCGTCGGAAATTCATCCATCTGCGCGCAACCATTCATCAGCTGGTTTTCCTCCAGGTTCAAGCAATCCAGCAGCTCGCTGTCGATCACGATGCCGTCGGTCAACCCCTCAAACACCATCAGGCAGCTGCCCACCGTCAGCGTGATATCGCCGCTGCCCTTCAGGATAATTTTCGGTCGCGACGCCGCCGTACCCGGATTTTCGATCGTACCCGATGCGGTAAACACCGCATCTTTCGCCTCCGGATACACGTACTGATACGGATCCGCATACAGCGTCACGCCGAACACGCGATCCGCAAATCCCACCACCAGCGGCTGAAACGAAATCGCATCGGTAATGCGCGCCTTCATGCGCCTTCCGGGCACATCGCTCTGCGAAAACCAGCCGCTGCCGCGCAGCCATGCGCGAATTTCGTCCATGGATGCCACGCCATCAGTCTGCTCGTAGGGCAGATAGCACTCCACCAGCAATGCCATCTCATCCAGCGCGTCGTCGCCGATGAACAGTGTGCCATCTCTACCCACTATTGTTTGCGTGCTGCCGCGAATGGCGGGCGAGACCACATCCGGAAGCCGCGTCACCTCGATGCCGAAATCGTCAGTAGACTTCCCGTTCCATGTAAATGTCAGTTCGCTCACTGCCTCCCCACCCCTCTGTTGAGCTTATTGGTGTACTTTGTCGCCGTGCGCAGCAGGTCGCGCGCCTCATCCTCGCTGCGGATGGTCGCGCCCTGCACCGAGATGTTGTACTGCACGCCGCCGGTCGCCGCCTGCGGACTCCCTGCCACGGTCGCGCCCACATTGCCGCCGCTGTAAAGGTTTACGCCCAGCGCGCCGGGATCGCTGATCCTCACCATGCTGTCGCGCACCCGCGCCATCTTGTCCTCCAAGCCCAACGCGAGACCCTCGCCGCCCATATTGCCCAGACTGCGGAACACGCGCGACGGGGACTTGATGACCCACGTGCTGCGCAAAGCAGCGGTAGCGGCATTAGCAAGCCGGGTCGATGCGGCGCGCACCTTCGGTAGCTGGTCGTTCAGACCCTGCACCAGACCGTCTCCCACGCTTGCAGAGAGCAGCGCCAGCTGATTTTCCAGCACGCCTATGTCCACGCCCTCGATACCGTCCAGATAGCCGTTTTCCAGCACGCCGGAGAGCGCCGTGCCCAGCTCCGTACCTTCGAGGTTTTCGGTGAGCAATGCAGACAGATCAATGGCGTTGGCGTCCATCACCACGAGCTTTAATGCGTTTTGTAAATCATTCGAAAGTCCCTCCGCGTTACCAGCCCAGGAATTCTCCAAAGCAGCAACATCTATTCCTTCTAAGGTCAGTGCATCAATCAGCTCATCGGACAGATCGGAAACAGCTAAATTTTCGCCGTTCCATGCACTAGCCAGCGCTTTTTGCGCCTCGTCGGCGAGATTCAGCTTGCCCATCGCCTCCTGCAGAACCGCCGCCTGCTCCGGAAATCTCTGCGCAATGCCGGCGAACATCTCGTCAAACTCGGTCACATATCCCTTTTCCAGCTCCGCCAACTCGGTCGTGCGGGTCTTTTCGGCGTCCGCTAACAGCTGCTCGTAGCGTTTGTTGGCCAGATCCATGCCCGCCTGATCGCCGTCCTCCTGCGCCGCGGTGTACGCGTCCTTCCAGATGCGCTCCGCCTCGGCTGCAGCATTCTGCGCGTCCGTCTCGATCTGCGCCTTGTCCAGCTCGTACTGCTGGTAGGTATGCTCAAACGCCAGACCGTAGGTGGCTGCATCGCCGGTCGCGCCGGCTTTCGTCAGCGCAACGGCATTGTCGCCGCGCTCGCCCAATGCCTCGTTTGCCAGACCGATGCTCGTCAGCAGATCGTTGGTGCGCTGTTCCAGCGTATCAATCTCGCCATACGCCTCCTGCACCACGCTGGCAGGCTTGCCGGCGTAATTTGCCACAAACGCCAGCGACTCATCGCACAGCAGTCCCAGCTCCGTACGCGCCGTCTCGGCGTTGGCAATCACCTCCGCGGTGCGCTCGGTGTAGGTATCGTATGTGATAAAACCGTTGTTCAGCTGCTCCTGCAGCTCCGCCTGTTCCTCGCTCTCCTGCAGGTTGACCTCAGAGAGCAGGCTGTCGTAATACTCCTGTATTTTGGCGTTTACCGCGGCTTTCTGCTCCTCGGTGTCGGGCATGCCGTCGGTCAGCCAGGTGTAAATATCGCTGTACAGCGTGGAGGCCTGTTCGGCATAGTTGTTTTTCACATTCACATCCACGCCCACATCCGCCGTATAGCTGGTCGCGCCCCGCTGAAACGCCGCCAAACCTTCGGCATTGGATTCCGCCAGCGCCTCTTTTACGCCCTCGATCTCCGATCTGCTGCGGCTTGCCCAGACCGAAAGGCCTGTCAATCCCAGTACACCCGCCGTAATCCAGCTTGCCGGACCCATCGTCACGCCGATAGCCGCTGCGCCCAATTCAATCTTGCTGATGAGCGAGGTGATCTTGCCCAGCACGATCAGCACCGGACCCGCCGCCGCCGCAACGCCCGCCGCCGTCACGATGGTGCTGCGGGCGCGCTCGTCCAGCGCCGCAAAGCCCTGCGCCGCGCCGGTCAGCCATTCTGCTGCGCTCTGTATGTGGGGAGCCAGCGTTTCGCCGAACGCGATTCCCGCCGCCTCGACCGCCGAAGAAAGCGACCGCAGAGAGCCGCCGACGCCGCCCTCCATCGTATCCGCCATCTGCTGCGCTGCGCCGGTGCTGTCCGCAATGTAGCCGGAAAGCTCCGCAAATCGGTCGCCGCAGCCGGACAGCAGTGCTTCCACCGCCGCCAGGTCCGTCTTGTTGAATATCTGTCCGATCACGTTCTGGCGCTGCTCGTCGGTCAGGCTGGACATGGACGCGCTCAACTCCTGAAACACCTCGTCCAGCGACCGCAATTCGCCGTTTGCATCGAATACGCCGCTGGTATACTGCGCCAGCAGCTTTGCGCCATTCTCCGTCGGCGTTTGCAGCGACAGCAGCACATTGCGCAGATGGGTGCCGCCCTCGGCGCCCTTGATGCCGTTGTCTGCCAGAATGCCCAGCAGCGTGTTCAACTCCACCGTGCCGCCGGCAAGGCTTTTCGCAGTGCCGCCCACAGTCAGGATGCCGTAGCCCAGCTGGGATATGTTGGTGTTCGCCTTCTGCGCGGTCTTTGTCAGCTGGTCCGAAAAGCTGTTCAGCTGACTCATGCTCAGACCCAGTGCGGACATGCTGTCCGTCACCAGATCGGACGCATAGCCCAGTTCCAGCCCGCCCGCCTGCGCCAGATTCAATACCGTAGGCAGCGCGGAAATCGCCTTGTCGGCGTCGTATCCCGCCAATGCCAGGTAGTTCAGCGCCTCGGCGGCATCCATGGCGGTGAACTTTGTCTCCGCACCGTACTTTTTCGCGGCAGCCGTCAGCTTTTCTGTATCCTCCTCACTGGCGGCCATCGTGGCACGCACCTGGCGGACCGCATCATCAAAACTGACGAATGTCTTGGTCGCCGCCGTGCCTGCTGCGATCGTGGTAGTGGTCACGGACATCGTCATCGCCTTGCCGAGAGATTGCAGCGAGTCTTCCGCCATGGCCAGCTTGTCGCTCAGCGATACGCCGCTCTTGCCGAAGGATTCCATCAGCAGGCGGCTCTGCTGCAGCGCGCCGTCAAACTTTCCGGTATCCAACGTCAGCATCGCCGCCACGGTTCCTGCGGAAATTGCCATCGGCCATCACTCCTTATTTAACACCCATCTTTTTCAGCAGGGCGTGGTTGTCTTTCGTCTTGGGATTTTTCAGCTTTCCGCCATTTTTGATGGTGCTGATGACCAGCCATATCGCCTGATCCACGCACCACGCGTCGTAGCTGTTCTCAATTCCCAGCAGGCTGCTGGGCCGCACATGCATTGCCAGCGTCATGCTTGCCAGCTCCACCGCGTGCGAGGAGACGAAACGTGGACAGCGTCGCCGTACCTCCGATCACATAGGCGTATACCTGCATATACTGCTCATCGGTGAGCGACACGCCCGCCTCCTGCAGCTGCGCCATGCTCGGCTCCACCAGCGCGCGCGCAGCGATGCAGTGCAGCGCCTGCGCCTGCTCCGTCTCGCCCACCTTTTCCAGCTCCTGCGGGTTTGCCTGGAACAGCTTGGTCACGGTGCTCAGCAGCGGGTTGGGAATATAATCGTTTACCACCATTTCCACCAGTGACGGGCGGCGCAGGCGTACCGTGACCGTGCCGCCGTCCCAGCCACTGATCACGACTTCCTGACCGCCAGCCTGCGCGAGAATGCTCTGAATGTCCATAATTCTCCTCCTTGACAATCGCGCCATAACGTATTACAATGTATTACAGATAAATCAACAGAAAGGATGATCCTTATGACTTTAACGCTCCGTATATCCGATGAAGATTCCAACCTGATCCGCGATTACGCAAAGCTGCACGGTATCTCCGTGAGCGAATTTCTCCGCCGGGCTGCACTGGAGCGCATCGAGGACGAGATCGATTTGGAAACATACAATCGTGCAAAAGCAGAATTTGATGCAAATCCCGTATCCTATTCACAGGATGAGGTCGAAAGGATGCTGGGTTTGAAATGAAAAGCTACGAAGTACGCTATTCTGAAACCGCATTGAAAACGCTGCGAAAAATGGATCGCAGCGTTGCCGCCATGATTCTGTCCTGGGTCAGGAAAAATCTGGCAGGCTGCGAGAATCCCCGCATCCACGGCAAAGGTCTGACAGCCAACCGCAGCGGTCAATGGCGATATCGTGTTGGCGATTATCGTCTGATCGCTGAAATCCATGATGATGAAGTTGTCATCCTGATGCTGGAAATCGGTCACAGAAGTGTGATCTATCATTAAACGCAAAACCGCCTGAAAGAGCTGTAACTCATTCAGGCGGTCAGTTATTTGCAATACCCCCGGTTATGCCACCTCAGGCAGCGCATCCACGCGGGTGATCTCCATCGGGCTGGTGCCCTTGGGCGGACGGCTCTTGATGGTGTACTTCATCGTTGCAAAGCTGCCGTCGGTCGCGCTGCCGGAAACCGGGCTGCCCTTGCAGCCGACAAACGTCCAGCAGTAGTATTCGATCGCCTCGCCGTCGGTATCGCGGTCGGACGTGTACAGCTTCATGGTGAACTTTTTGCGGGTCACCGGGCTGCCGGCAACCGGACTGGCGTACTTTGTCCACTTATCGCCCTCGCCAGTGACGGTGCCACCGTCCACCAGCGCCAACACGTCCATGATCAGGCGCTGGTCCTCCAGATCCAGATCGTAGCCCTTGATCAGATCCTCGGTCTTCAGCAGGCCGAGGATCGTGTTCTTCACGCGCTGCTCAGTCTCGTTGCCGGCAGAAACCGCCGCGTTGAACGAGCAGCTGGTCGAGGTCTCAAACACCACGGTCTTTGCGCTCCCATCCTCAATCACGATCTCCACGCGCTCAATGTTGGCGATATTGCCGCCAGTCTGCAATGCCATAAACATTCCTCCTTACATTGCGCACAGCATGTACAGCTCCACCGTCATGCCGTACGCCTTTTTGTCATCGTCGAAAAAATTGCCGCTTTCCTCGCCGCTCGCACGGATGTCCCGCAGTGGCGTCAGCGCCTCCTTTACCCGTCCCACCGTCTCAGAGAGATCTCCGGGACGCTGTTCGGGCACATACACGCTCACATAAAACATCCTGCGCCCGGTGGTGCGTCCCTCGCGGTTTCTGCCGCCGTCGGTCACCACCGCATGCGCTGTGCGGCATTCTGCGGGCGCGCGTCCGGGCAAATATGCCGGAATGCCCGCCGTGTTCAGGATATCAACGATCGCCGACATTTTGCTCATCGGTTAAACACGCTCCTGTCCGATAACCATTTCTGGTATGCGATATTCTGCCACCAGCTCCCAGCAGTAGCAGCCTGAACCAGCATCTGCTTTCGCAGCTGAGTCAGCTCCTTGCGGTTGCGCTTGATATCCACACGCATTTTGCCCTGCAGCGCAGCCTCGCCGTAATGCTGCAATACATCTGCCTCGATCGCCTCGGCAGTCGGATAAACAACGGCATATTTCTTTTTGTTGGCAAATTCCAGGTACTCCATATAATCCGCTGCGGAAAGCGGACCGCGCTTGTAGTTCGGCGCAGTACCGCCCATCTCCACCTGCACACGGCTGCTGCTGGTGGTAGATGTGCCGTACAGCTTTCTGCGGGCATTGCCGCGCCTGTCCACCCACGGAGCATCGCTCTTTGCATGGCTCTCGTAGCTGTGGGCGATAACCCTGCCGTACGCCTGCGTATTGCGCTGCGCCATCCGCTGCAATTCCCTGGTCGCACGGTCGAAGCCGGATATGTCGATCTGAAAACCGCTCACGCCGGATCCCTCCTGTCCGCCAGCTGCCAGAATACGCGGATATTGGCGTCGTTCCGGATGTTCTTTACCGCATATTCGCACCCGTCCGGCATCACGCAGATGTCCTCATGCTGCGCAGCCGGCAGCGAATCGCTCTGCAAAAGGCAGATCCAGATCGCGCCCTCGTCGTCGTATTTCGCGCCGCTTTCGCTGATCTTCCACCGGCTCGGGCGATTGACAGCCTCCATCCAGCATTCCGCCGTGCCGATCAGCGTGCGCGCATCGGTCGGCTGGCCGTATGCATCCCGCTCCGGGCGGTACAGCGTCACCTGCTGGCTGGGAAATCTGCGCATCATCCGCTCGATGTTGCGCTTCACGCGCTGCATGTTCATCCCGCGATCCTCCGGTTCTTCCACGGCAGCAGCAGCGCATCCGCCGCCGGAGAGATGGATGCGCTGCCATTCTGCTGCTGGTAATACATCATCTGGTAGTCGCTCAGCCGTTCACTCATCAGCATCTGACCGCTGTTTTCGATGGACGTATTCAGCGACAGCGCGATCAGCGCGCACGCCTGCTTTACCGCTATCGGAATCTCCTCCAGACCGCCGGTGTATTCCACCTCCAGCAGCCCTTCCACATTCCACGGCAGCCGCAGAATGCCGTTTTCGGCATCCAGCTGCCACTGATCCAGCGCCACGCCGTCCAGCCGCACAGCGGTCACGCTTTCCACCGGATACGCCTCCAGCAGCGCCGTCCGCCCAGCATGAAAACGGCGCTGAGCATAATCGCCCAGCGCCAGCTTGCGTCCCAGTTTCATTTCCGCCATGCCGGATGCCGCCTCAATCAGCGCCTCCAGCATGTCCTCGCCGATATCGCTATCGGTTTTCCCGGTCATCGCGTAGAATTCGTCCGTCGTCAAAAACGCCATCCGTCATCACTCGCCTTTTCCCATGGTGATGTACTGCAGCGCGTTGGAATGCATCACCTTTGCATCATAGCGGCGGTATGCCAGGAAGCCCACCTGACCGCTGGTCGCGGCGATCTCGTTCAGGCGCTGGAAGTACAGGCCCTTGCGATCGAGAATGCGGTACTGCTTGAAGTCGCCGAAGATGACCGCCTTGTTGCCGGTTTTCGCCGCAGGCATGCAGTCGGAGGTCTCCAGACGGTAACCCAGCAGCTTGTCCGGCTCGCCTTCCTTCAGACCAGGCTGCCACAGATACTGACCGTTCTCGGTCTTCAGCTTGCGGATCTGACCGATGGTAGCATCCGCCATCAGGAAAGCGCCCTTGCGGCGATACTCTGCCGGAACCGCGTAGATCAGGTCCAGCAACTCGTCTGCGGTCAGCTCAGTGGCGGATGCGGCGGTCAGCGCAGAGGTGCCGCCGGTCAGAATGCCGCTGGGCTGCTTGACGCCGGTGCCGGAGATGAACTGCTGCTCCTCCAGAGACGCAAACGCGCGGGAAAAGTCGTCGCGGATAAACGCCTCCATGTCCACGAACACGTCCTGCATCGCCTCCACGCTCACATAGGACAGCGCGGCGGCCTTGAAGGCGCTCATGTTCAGCTTGTTAAACTTGGGCGTGCTGGCAGGGATATCCGCACCCTCGTCCACCATGTAAGCGGTCACGTGCTGGCTGGCGTACGGGATGTCCACGTCGCTCTCGGAGGAACGCACATCCGCCATGGAGCGCACCACATTGTGGTTTGCCAGGTCTGCCAGCAGGCTGCGCTCCAGCACGGTCGGGGCCAGCACTGCGCCGGTCGCGCCGTCGCCGGTCAGCGATACGCCCAGGATGGAGCGCGCTTCGCCGCGGAGCATATCGGTGCGCAGTTCGTTGCTCACGCGGCCGGTGATCATGTAACGGAGCATGGCGCTGCGGTACTCGGCAGTATCGGTGGCGTCGCGCTGCTCGGACGCACCGGTCGCACCGGGCTGACGGCGCTGCTGCGGGTTACGACCGCCGTTGGCGCTCTCGCGCTGTTCGGTCTCCAGCGCATGCAGGCGCTCCTCGCGCTGAATATCAGCGGTCAGACGGTCCACATCTGCATCGTGCCGGTCGTAAGTGTTCTGCTCCTCTGCGGTCAGGCTGCGCTTTTCCGCATCGGCGGCGTCCAGCAGGGCGCGCATGGCGGTTACGCTGCGGGCGCGCTGCTCCATCATCTGTCTGATTCTCTCGTTCATGTTTACCACTCCTTTTCTTTCAGCGCCAGCTTGCGGCGCATCATGTCGATGTTGTTCTTGCGGATTTTCTCCGCCTTTTCCCTCGCGGCATCGCGGGCGGTATCGCGCACATTCTGCGCGCTGCGCACGCTGGCCTCGGTATCGGTATACGCCGGATACGTCACGATGGACACATCCTGCAGCCGTGCCTTTCGCACGGTGCGCTCATCCAGCTGAGCGCTGCCCGGCTGCGCCCACTGCCAGTCCTCCTCAACGGCGATAAACGCGAAGCTGCACTGATTGATATCGCCGCGCTTCACACTTTCGCGCAGGTCCCGCACCCAGCCCACGTCCGGCGCAGTCACCTCAAATCGCAGTCCCACTGCGTCCTCGGTCAACCGTAACGTGCCGGAAGTCGTGCGTCCCAGCACACGATCCGGATTGTGGTTCAGCAGACAGCGCACATCGTCCTCATGCACCGCCTCCGCAAACGCGCCCGGAGCAATCTGTTCGCGGAATCTGCCCAGATCCTCCGACCATACGCTGAACTTCGCCGTATAGCCACTGAACACAATACCCGCGTTGTCCTTATTCTCCGGGGCGGCGCGCACCTCACACAGATGCGCTCTGATCTCTTTTGCGCTCATATATTTTCTCCTTTCAAAACAGCGCTTGACAATATGGGTTTTATCCCATATAATCATCATAGAAGGAAGTGAAACGGTGGATACATACGAAATCGAATTTTACGATCTTCCGAATGGCAAATCACCCGCGCAGGATTTTCTCGACAGCCTTGACGTCAAGATGCGCGCAAAAATGCTCCGGTGCATCAGCCTTCTGGCGGAAAATGGTCCGGCGCTGCGCATGCCCCATTCGGAACACCTCGACGATGGTATCTTCGAAGTCCGTGCCAAGGTCGGTACCGACATCTCGCGCGTTTTATACTTTTTCGTTGTCGGACGCAGAATAATTCTGACCAATGGCTTCATAAAGAAAACACAGAAAACTCCTCCTGCCGAAATCAATCGCGCAAAGGAATATCGCAGGGATTACCTCTCCAGAAAGGAGCAACAGCAATGAGCAGCTTCAATCAGTATCTCAAAAAGCAGATGGAAGATCCGAAATTCCGCGCCGAGTGGGATGCGCTGGATCCTGAATTCGCCGTCATCCAGGCGATCATCGACGCCCGGAAGGCCGCCGGACTCACGCAGAAACAGCTCTCCGATATTACCGGAATCAATCAGTCGGATATCAGCAAGCTGGAAACCGGTAACGCAAATCCGTCCCTTTCCACGCTGCGCAGACTCGCTGCCGGCATGGGCAAGCAGCTGAAAATCGAATTCGTCACGCCCGAATAACTGCACATCATTCCACGCAAAAAGCCGCACCCGTCTGGATGCGGCTTTTCTGCCGTTTATATCTCACACGGATCTGTTCGTATCTCCCTTGCCTGTACATTCTACGCCAGAAACCTTGCGAAACTGGTTTCCGTGCAGCCGCATGAATTCGTCTACACGTTCACACGCCCGCGCGAACTTATCCGCATCAAAATCGCTGCGCAACTCGCACCTACTTCGACATACTTCCCGCGGCGTATTAACGCAGACCCTCGCGCAGTATTTTCCATGCTGCGAAAATTCCGCTTCTGATGGTGCAGTCCTGATGATATATGCATCCAATCCACGCGCATCGCATGCCTCTGCAATCTGCCAGATACAGTCATTCACCGCCAACACTATCCGCATATCCGGTTGAACGCTATGTGCTTCCACTTCTGTCAGCGCGGAAACAATCGCATCCAAATCCACTACAACAACGCCACGAGCATCCGCCTGACTACGCGCATAGGTGCTCTTTCCGCTGCCCGGATAGCCCGTCACTATCGTAATCATGTCAATCTCCACTTTCTCGCCATAGAAAAAGCCGCACCCGTCTGGATGCGGCTTTTCTGCCGTTTTGTTGGTTATTCTACTTGTCGCCCTTCGGCGTACGCTTTCCGTGCTTCGTTGAGACTCATGTGGTTCGCACCGCCCGCATAATCGGGATCATCGTACTGGATCGGATCATTCTGCCAGCCGCAGCCGCAGATTTCAAACGATCCTAATTCATTCGCTTCACATACCGGACATACGCGGCGATAGAGATCCATAAATTGCTTATAGCTACCTTTTTCCATTTTGCCGCTTCATCCTTTCCCAGTATGCCTCTTCCTCACGTGGGCGAAAACGAGTGATTATCGCATGGTTTTCTTTTATCGCTATGATAAAATCATTCGTCGATCTCTGATACTTGTATGTTGCACCCGCTTCATTTTCGAACTCCTCAACATCATCCGAGAGCGGCATGTTCAGCAGGCTGCGCGCCCCTTTCACATATTCCTCAAACGTGATATTTTCGTACTCTTTCAGGTGCTTTTTGTGATTATCAGCAGATAATGCATCTGCAAAGTTAGCCAGATCCCAATCCCCTTTTATTATACCATCGTTGATCGAATCTGTAAATCGGTATCTTTCGCCCCTGGTCACTCCGCAGCCACAGCTTTTGTGCAGCGGCGGCTTCAGCGTGGTAATCGTCTTCCCGTTCATGCGCGTACAAATACGACAACACCCCGGCGCTGAATTCCAAACACTATGATAACCCGCCTGCCGGTATGCAGCGATCATTGCTTCGTTGCGCATCATGGCCACCTCAGTCTTCGCCATGGTTACGCCACGGGCGCTGGTATCGTATTCACCCTGCCGCCACGAGTGCAGCACGGAAGCGATCAGCTTATCGATATCCTCCGCTTGTTCGCCCTCACTTCGATCGATAGCGCGGATCAGCTCGTTGTAATTCGCCTCGCAAAGCCGCGCGGTCATATTTCGACGGTATTTGTACAGATAGCCCTTACACCATTCCGCGTTCGGGGCTTCCTGTTCGCCAATATCTCCGCTTACCTGTTTCCATGCATCCTGCGCGATATCCGCGAGCGCCTCGTTCACGTCCTTCCAGCCGGGAAACTCGCCTTTATCAATCGCTTTTTCCAGCCCATATTCGTCTTCCTCATCCTTCAGACGCTTGTAATAGCTGGCAAGTCTGCCGCGAATACGGTCCGGTGCAGCTTCTGAAACTCGCTTTTCCGACAAACTGCGCCTGCCGTCGTCCATTTCTTCCGCCACAATCTGCATCACATCATCCGCCTGGCGATTCAGCCATGCAGAAAAGCCCTTTGCGATCCGGGTGTAGAGGTCGTTCGATACTCCCAGCCATTCCAGCTGTGCGGCGAGATTGCTTTTCCCGGCGGCGCGCCGCTCACCGCCCGGAATAAAAGGTCGAAACCTGCGCGATCGCGCATCCAGCTGTTCACCGTCCGCCGTAGACTGCAGCTTTGCGCCCGCCTGCATCATGTTCAGCGGGAGCATGATGTCATCGCCACCGGGAACCGGGTTCAGGTTCTCGCGCCGACGCGCCTCGTTGGGCGTCATCACGCCTGCCATGATCGCCGTAGAATAGCTCTGCATGCGGGTCGAGGTTTCGCCGCGCAGGAAGTTTCCGGTATCATGCTCGATGCTGTACAGCTGCTTTTCATCGCCCAGCAGTATCTTCGCCCTGCACTCCTGCTCGATGCGCATCAGCCAGGGCAAGAGAGATCTCTGCAAATACGCCAGATCCTGCTGCTCGATGTTGGAGAACGTCGCCCGCTCCAGATCGCCGATCATGTGCGGCGGCACACGGTATATCGCCGCAATCTCGCTGCGCTGATACTTGCGCGTCTCTAAAAACTGCGCGTCCTCCGGGGCGATGCCCAGCTGCGTATAGGTCGCGCCGCCCTCCAGCAGCGGCACGCCGTGGGCATTTTGCAGACCTCGGAACATGCCGGAAAACTGGGTACGCAGCCGCTCAAACTGCTCGTTGGAAAGCTCGTCCTTGACGCTGATCACGCCGCCGATATGGGTGCCGTTGCGGAAAAACTTCTCGCCGTACCGCTCCGCCGCGATGCCCAGGCCGATGGATTCCCGCGCGTACGCGATGGGCGAAAGCCCCATCAGGCCGTCAAAGCCCAATCCCGGCAGGTGAAATACCTCCGCCGCGCGCAGATCCTCGCCGCCGGCGCGATACCAAAGTTCGCCCGTGCTGCTGCGGTAGGGCGTCACCTCGCTGGAAAGCAGCGGATACAGCGCCTTTACCCTGCCTGCGCGGTCAAACTCGATAAACGCGTAGCCGTTGCCCGTCAAAAGGGCGTTGACCATCAGCGCCTCCTTGAACGCCACCGCCGACATCTCCGGATTGGGACGATCGTGCAGCAGTCCGTACAGCGGATGCTCCGTCGCGCGCTCCTTGCCGCCGTTTTCCAACCGTCGGTACACGTGCAGCGGCAGCGCCGCCACATCCTCGGACAGCACGCGCACGCAGGCATGTACCGTCGCAAAGCGCATCGCCGTATCATCCGATACCGTCACGCCTGCCTCAGTGGGCATTGAGCCGGTATACAGCCACCCGCCGGGCTGCCGCGCTCCGATCAGCGCCTTAATCTTGCTGCGCGTCTTTTCAAACACTGCTCCTCACCTCAAAACTCAATAAATCTCGGCCCGCGTCTCGCGTACACGCCCGGGATCATGCTCATCTTCTGTCGCGCCATTGCCACGGCGTTGATCCACGCCACCGTCACATCGATTCGCCCGATGGATCGGTTCTTCATCGGCTTGATGTTCTCGTTGCCGTCCACCGCCAATCGCACATTGCCGAAGCACCAGCGCCCCACCGGTGTTTTCTCGTGCTTCATCTGCCCCATGCGCATCAGCCGCTCCATGTCCTTCATCGCCGGAGACATGCCCGCCATCGTCTGCGGGATCTCCACCACTTCCAGCCCGTCGGCCATCAGCTCCTGCGTCAGCATGCGGCTGTTCCACTGGTCGGTGCCCAGCGCCAGCACCTTGTACTTCCTGCGCAGGGCATTGATGTCGTCTCTCACCCGCGTGTAGTCCACCGCGTTGCCGCCGGTCGCCGTCAGATAGCCCTGCCGCACCCAGTCGGCATAGGGCACATGGTCCTGCTTTTCGCGCTTGCGCATATTTTCTTCCGGGATCCACGCCCGGAAGATCGTGCGCCACGGTTCGCCGTTTTCCGGCGGAAAGATCAGCACGACGGAGGTCAGGTCGGTGGTGCTGGAAAGGTCCATGCCCGCGTAGCACTTGCGCCCGGCAAGGTCCCGGATGTCCTCGTCCACCGTTTCGTCCCACAGATCCAGCGGCAGCCAGCCTTCTTCCTTGGTGGATACCCACTGATTCAGCCGCAGCCAGCGAAACAGCCGCTCCACCGCCTTGGATTGCTGGGCGTCCAGCGCCTCCTGCCGCACCTGATTGATCTTCAGCGCGTAGCCGTATTTCAGCGAAGGATTTGCCGCGAACCAGTTGGCCTCGTTGTAGATGTCGTCGCCCTCGTAGCCGTAGATCACCGGCAGCCACGCCGGGTTGTCCGCCTTGTCCGGATCGCCCGCCCGCGCTGCCAGGATGTTTTTCGCCTTTTCGTGGACCTCCCAGCCGATGGAATTGCGGTCCGGGTCGTTGCCGGCGGTGGTCAGCACAATCCACACCGGCTGCAGACGCGCCGCACCCGCGCCGAAGGTCATAATATCCCACAGTTCGCGGCTCGGCTGGGCGTGCAGCTCGTCGAATATGACGCAGCTGGGCTTGTAGCCATGCTTCGAGTACGCCTCAGCGGACAGCACGCGGAACACCGTTCCGGATACCAGATCGCGAATCACTCTCTGCGATTCCACCACCCGCGCCCGCTTTTTCAGCGCCGGACAGGCCTCCAGCATGGCCAGCGCCGCACGGAACACGATGCCGGCGTTGTCCTTGTCCGCCGCGACGGCGTACACCTCGCCGGAACGCTCGCCGTCCGCAAACGTGTGGTACAGTCCCAATCCCGCAGCGATGCCCGTCTTGCCGTTTTTCTTTGGGATCTCCAGATACAGATACTGATACTGGCGAATCTCCTCATCCACGCGCATCGTGCCGTAAAACTCGCGGATCACATCCCGCTGCCAGTCCATCAGCCGGAACGGCTCTCCGGCATACGCGCCGTCCGGCACTGTCAGGCATTCCAGAAAGTCGCATACATACCCGGCGTTCTCCTCGCTGAACATCTGCCACGCTCCTCAAATCCGCGAACGTTTTCGCTTTTCGCAACCGTCAGCGCACTGCCCGCCTGCTGAGCATCTGCGCCATCGGGTCGTCCTTATCGTCCTCCTGCTGCGGCGTCTTCGGCACAGCGCGCAGCGCCGCCGCAATCGTCATTATGTTTTCCTTTTCAATCTCCATCAGCATCCGGCGCTGGCGCATCAGCATCGCCTTGACGCCCGCCGCCTGCTCCATCAGCTTGATCATCTTGCCGAAATAGTCGTCCGCCTTGATGCTGCCGTCAGCGAACTCCGTCTCCAGCTGCTCTGTCATGCGCGCAATCCGCGCCAGCTCCCGCTGGCTGTTGTGTTCCTCAGCGGAGAGACGGCAGTAACGGTTGATGACCTGCTCGTACAGCGCATCGTTCTTCCCGATCGCCTTGAGCAGTGCATACGTCCGTTTCCAGACGGCGTGCGCATACGTATCCGCCTTCACGTCCGCAGCCTCGCGCATCTTCATGCCGGTGAGCAGCGCCTTTTCGCCCTTCTCACGCTGCTCCAGCTCCGCTCTGGTGCGGTGACTGCAGCCCTCCATCCGAATCACATTCGCCGGTTTCGACGGTCTTGCCACGCCGCTCGCCTCCCCGT
>JBGVOA010000068.1:0-7732 GCA_045126095.1 Christensenellales bacterium
TTGCCGTAAATAACCAGGGCGACCGGCACGTGGGTGAGCACGACGGGCACCACCGCCGCAGGGGCTGCGGGCTCGGCGGACGCTTCCGGCTCAGCAGGCATGTCCACCGGAGGCATGATGGTGGCCTCCACCGTGGGGGCAGGCGTGACCGGGCGCGGCGTGGGGATGGGCTCCAGCGTGGGCGTGGGCGTGGCCGTGGGCACCTGGGTGGGCGTGGTCTTGGGCAGCACGCGGGGGTTCTCGTAAATCTGGGTCAGGGTCGCGGGGCCCGCCACACCGTCCGCGCTCAGGCCGTTGGCCTTCTGGAAGTCCCGCACGGCGTTGTAGGTCTGGTAGCCGAACGCGCCGTCCGCCGAGCCGGCTGGCATGTAGCCCAGCTCAATCAGCCGCTTCTGCAGGCGCTTCACGTCGTTATTGCGGTCATTGAAGCGCAGGGTCTCGTAGCGGCTGTTAGGGGTCATTTCCGGCATGGGCGCGGGCGTGGGCGACGGCGTGGCCGTGGGCACCTGGGTGTTGAAGGGCGCAAAGGTGCTGGTAACCACCGGCGTTGCCGTGGGCATGGGCACGTCCTGCGGCAGCGGGCCCTCCTGCACGGAGAGGGTGGTCAGCAGCGTCATATAAACAAGCAGCGTTTTAAGAAAATCCATGGGTCAGACCTCCTGACATAGTCCGTCGCCTCTCATTATACGACAGAATCGCCGGAAACACAACCGCTTCGGCCAAGTTCTGAAACTTTTACAAGCGCGGTTGCATTTTTCCGGCATATGGAGTATGATGGAAGGAGACGGCGGCCCGGACGCGATCCCCGCCGGACAGGAGGCAAAACGCATGAAGGAACCCATTCTCATCATCCTCGCGGCGGGCATGGGCTCGCGCTACGGCGGACTGAAGCAGATGGACCCCGTGGGCCCCACGGGCGAGGCCATCGTTGATTACAGCGTATACGATGCAAAGCGCGCGGGCTTTAAGCGCGTGATCTTCCTCATCAAGCATGAGATTGAGGAGGACTTCAAGCGCCTGGTGGGCCAGCGGATCGAGAAGCACATGGACGTGACCTACGCCTACCAGCAGCTGGACATGCTGCCTGACGGCTTTTCCGTCCCCGAGGGCCGCGTGAAGCCCTGGGGCACCGGCCACGCGCTGCTGTGCTGCGCCCAGTACATCGACGCGCCCTTCCTGGTCATCAACGCCGACGACTACTACGGCCCCGAGGCCTACAAGACCGCCTACGATGCCCTTTCCACCCTGGAGGACGACGCCGTCGCCCGCTATTTCATGATCGGCTACCAGCTCTCCAACACGCTGACGGAGAACGGCTCCGTCGCCCGCGGCGTGTGCAGCGTGGACGAGAAGGGCTTCCTGACCTCCGTCACCGAGCGCACGCACATCGTCGCCAGCTGCGACGGCCCCCTCTACACCGAGGACGGCGCAACCTACCATCTCCTCCCCCGCGAAACGCCGGTGAGCATGAACATGTTCGGCTTCACACCCAGCCTGGTGCGTGAGATGCAGGAGGGCTTCCCGCGCTTCCTGCGGGAGACGGCCCCCGCGAACCCCATGAAGGCGGAGTACTTCATCCCCGGCGTGGTCAACGGCATGCTGGAGAAGGGCACGGCCACCGTGCAGGTACTCAGCTGCCCCGCCCGCTGGTACGGCGTGACCTACCGCGAGGACAAGCCGCAGGTCATGGCCGCTCTGAAGCGGATGCATGAGGATGGGCTTTATCCGGCGCCGGTGTGGGAGTAAATCAACGCCATATCGCTTCAGCCTACAAACGATAAACACGCAGGCCGTGCCGCCCACATCCGGGCAGCACGGCCTGTTGTTATGTGCTTACATCAGTAGCTGACTTCCGCCGTACCATACACATCGGGCTTGTTGTGCTCCACGGTTTTCTGGTACATCTTGTAGTGGGAGGTGTGCAGCTCCGTGCGGGAGACCTCCTGGCCGTTGCGCTTGTACACCTTGTCGGTCACAACCGTGTAGCCGGTGCGGGCCTTGACGGTCTGCTTCTCCGTGCCGTAGGGCAGCGAGGCGTTGTAGACGTACTTCGTCGTTTCCGGCGGACGGTCGGTGTAGGTGGTCACGCTGTCCAGGTCGATGGTCATGCCGTCCGCCAGGAGCTTGCCGTAGATCTCCACCGTCACCGTTTTGGCGCTCTTATCGCACCAAGCCACAATGAACACGGGATAATCGGTGTTGTTGCGGAATTTGAAATCCAGGTTGGGCCAGTTAACCGTCGCGTCCTCGCCGCGATCCACATAATCGCTGGGCCAGGCATGGGGCTTGCGGCTGGTGATCTCCAGGTCTGCGCGGACGACGGCGTTGAAGAGCGTCGAGCTGGTCTGGCAGACGCCGCCGCCAATCTCGTCGAAGGTCTCGCCGCCGGAGATGGCTGCAGCGGGCTTGTAGCCCTTTTCCGCCGTGCGCTCGCCCGTGGCGCGGTTGAAGGAGAAGGTCTCCCCAGGCAGCACGGTCACGCCGTTGATGGCCTTGGCGGAAAGGTCAATGTTGGTGGTGCGGTTGGTGTTGCCCGTCTTTTTCGTGGTGAAGGTGGACACGCGGCCAAAGCCGTTCATCAATTCCACCTTTGTCACCGGAGCCAGCACCACCTGCGGGGCGACGTGCAGCGTGCCGCCGGTCATGCCGCTGTCCAGCCGGGCGGTGATCTCGTTGTAGATCGCGTCCGCATCCACCCACTGGCCATCCGTGTGGTCGGTGAAGGTGAAGCGCTTCGTGGCCACATCGAAGGTGTCCACCCCCGCGTTGATGGGCTCGCGGTTGACGCTCAGGGCAATGGTATCGATGATCTCCCGCACGGCGCGGTGATCATAGGTGGTTTCCGTCCACAGGCCCACGGGCTGGGCAGCTACATCCTGCACCGCGTCAAGGCGCTGCTGCAGGGGCGTGACGGAGGCGCGGTTCGTCAGCACATTGCTGCGGCCGACGGCGTAGGCCCTCAGCACCACCTCCTCGGTGTTGCGGTAGAGGGGCACCACGTCCGAATTGATGGACCAGGTCTGCCCGTCGATGCTCACACGCAAGTCGAATTGTCCGCCGGCGCTGCTGGGCACGGCGCTCACGGCCCGGGCCGCCTCCTCGCGGGTCATGCCGCCCACATGCACGCCGTCAATGAACACGCCCTGGTGGATGCGGCTGGACTGGAGCGTCTCCCGGCAGGCCTCCAGGCTGTCGATGCGGCCCTGGTCGCGGATGATCATGCTGCGGTTGACGAAGGCAAAGCTGCTCATCTCTCCCAATTCCAGGTTCATCAGCTGGGGCGCTACGAAGACCACCAGCGCGCCGGAAAGGGTCAGGCAGATCAGCGCCACGGCCAGCCAGAGCCCATTGTGGCTCTGCTGACGGCGCTTTTTCGCCGGGTACTGCTGCTGACTGCGCTGGGCCGGAACGGGCTCGAAATCGCTGTACAGGGGCATCTGGCGCTCCTGGGCGCTCTCCCGCATGCGCGCCTGCAGCTCCGCCGAACGTCCGATGGGCGGCTTGGGCTGCGGCGGACGATTGGCCTTCTGCGGGCTCACGTCCTCCGGCTTTGCGTATCGCGCTGTGCGGCGGACACGGCCGCCATTGGGTGTCTGAGACATATGTCTCCTCCTGTATTTTCCATTGAAAGACAAAAGCGCTGACGGTTTTGCCCGTGCGCGCTTGTGTCATCTGTATGCTGTCAGTCCCTGTGGGCCATGCGGTAGGACAGCTGCTGCAGGCTGTCCATCAGGTGGACGTTGACCACCAGCATGTCCTCGGGGTGGGTAAGATCAGTGGGAGCGAAGTTCCAGATGGCGCGCACGCCGCCGGTGTAGAGGCGGTGCAGCGTCTCCTGGGCTACGCGGCGGGGCAGCGCCAGCACGGCGATGTCCACATGATGCTCACCGATGAACTTCTCCAGCTCATCCATGTGGTGGATCGGGATGCCTTCCAGCGTGGAACCAACCTTATCCTTATCAATATCGAACATGGCGATGGTGCGGAAGCCCTCGCGGGAAAAGCTGGGATAGCGCGCCACGGCACAGCCGATGTTGCCCGCGCCCACGATGATGCATACATGCTCCTGGGTCAGACCCAGGATCTCGCCGATGTGCCCCTTCAGCTCGGACACGCGGTAGCCATAGCCCTGACGGCCAAAGCCTCCGAAGCAGTTGATATCCTGGCGGATCTGCGAGGGGGTGAGGTTCATTCGCTCCCCCAGCTCCTGGGAAGAGATCTGCGTCACGCCCGCAGCCTCCAGCTCACGCAGGTGGCGGTAGTAGCCCGGTAGACGGCGAATCACCGCATCGGAAACATGGCTTGCCATGCCAGTCCCTCCTTTATCTCAAGCAGAGCGGAATTGGTTGTGCTTAACAGACGAATTATAGCACACTTTTCCCAGAATGGCAATGTGCTTTGCGAAATTTCCGCCTATCTGCGCGGCTTCACCGGCGGTGATTGCGGGTCTGGCCCCGCAGCACGTCGCCCGGCTGCACGCGGCAGGGCACGCGCAGAGCGATGATCTCCCCGCCAATGCCCAGGGTGTCCACCGTTTCTCCGGTCTTTTCCCGCAGGAAGGGCTCGGCGTTGAAGGCCGTGACCCCCTCCGGGCTGAGGAGCTCCAGCTCCTCGCCGGCGCAGAAGCGGTTCTTCAGCACAAAGCGCGCCACGCCCTGCGCATCGCTGGCGGACACCGCCCTGGCGATGAACTCCCGCTCCTGGTGGAAGCCCTCAGCTCCGGCGGGCTGCTCCGGCGGCGCAAGCATGAAGCCCGTATCGCTCTCGCGGTGGCTGGCACAGGCAAGCTCCGCCATGAGGGCGGGCAGGGCGGCCTCGAAGGCCTCGCGACTCTCCCCCAGCAGGTCGAGGGCGCGGCGATAGGCCGCCGTCACCGTGGCGACGTAGTATTCCGTCTTCATGCGGCCCTCGATTTTGAGGCTCGCCACCCCCGCATCCACCAGATCGGGCAGCAGGGGCATCAGGTTCAGGTCTTTGGCAGAGAAGATGTAGGTGCCGTTTTCGTCCTCCGAAACGGGCAGGTACTCGCCGGGGCGCTTTTCCTCCACCACGGCGTACTTCCAGCGGCAGGGGTGGGCGCACTCGCCCAGGTTGCCGCTGCGGCCCGTCAGCACGGCGGACAGCAGGCACCGGCCCGACCATGCCACGCAGCTCGCGCCATGCACGAAGGTCTCCAGCTCCACCTGGGGGACAGCCTCGTGGATGGCCTTCGCGCGCTGGATGGAGGTCTCCCGGGCCAGGATGACGCGCTCGCAGCCCAGCTGTCCGTAGTGGCGCACGGCGGCGCTGTTGACGGTGCTGGCCTGGGTGCTGACGTGCAGAGTCAGCCCAGGTACGCGCTCGCGCAGGGTCACGATGGCCCCCAGGTCGCTGACGATGGCCGCATCCACGCCGATCTCATGGGCGATGCGGGCCGTCTCCACAAAGTCCTCCAGCTGATCGTCGAAGGGAAAAACATTCATGGTAAGGTAGAATTTGCGGCCCTTCTCATGGCAGAGGCGGACAGCCTCCCGCAGCTGCTGCTCGTCGAAATTGCCTGCAAAGGCGCGCAGGCCGAAGCGCTTCATGCCGCCGTAGACCGCATCCGCACCGAAGTGCAGGGCCGTCCGCAGGGCCTCCATGCTTCCCGCCGGGCAGAGCAGCTCCGGCATTTTCACATTCGTATTCATTCTTGCTCCTCAGTTCACGCCGCGGCTTTCGTCATACTCGCGCCACAGGGGGGCGTACTTTTCCACCGCGCGCTGGTGATCCTCATAGGTGACGGAGAACTCCAGGCGGCCGCTCTCGGGCTCCGCAGCACAGAAGTACAGGTAGCCCATGGCCAGGTACTCAGCATCCGGCTCCAGGGCAGCGCGGATGGCCGCCTCGCTGGGCGCGCAGATGGGCCCGGGCGGCAGACCACGGTACTCGTAGGTGTTGTAGGGGCTGGCGATGTGCAGATCGTCGTTGTCCAGCGCCATTTCCCGCTGGCCGGTGACGTAATGGATGGTCACGTCGCTCTGCAGGGGCATGTCCTGGCTCAGGCGGTTGTGGAACACGGCGGACACCTTGGCAAAGTCCGCCTCCTTGGCCTCCTTCTCGATGATGGAGGCCAGCGTCAGCACCTCGTCCATGGTGAGGCCGCGCTCCGCTGCCAGATCCTGCATGGCCACGGAGAACACGTTCTCCGTCTGGCTCAGGAGCTTGCGGATGATGTCCTCTGCCGTCGCGTCCACATACACCTCATAGGTGTTGGGGGACAGATAGCCCTCCAGGGCATAGCGGCGCTGGCTCGCCCCGCCGCTGCCCAGCACGTCGGCAACATAGTAGAAATCGGTGAAGGCCGTGCCCGTGCGGCAGAGCTCCAGGAACTGGGCGCTGTCCGCCAGAACGCCGTCGCTGGCGAGCTTGCGGGCGAATTCCTCCAGCGTCCAACCGGGAATGAGCGTGATGTTGCGCACGATGGGGTTGCCATCGCCCCGGGTGAGCTGGTCAGCGATCTCCGTCATGGTCATCGAGGGGTTGAGCAGGTAGCTGCCCGCCTGGATCTTCTGGCCCATGCCGGCAAAGTCGCAGTAGTACTTGAACACCGTGCGGTTGCGGATCAGGCCCGCCTCCTCCAGGTTGGAGGCCACGCGGGTGAGGCTCTGGCCGCTCTCCACGGTGAAGCCCACCTGGCGCTGGCTGCTCTCCTCCGGCGGGGCGAGATACGCATCGTACACGCCGCTCCAGATGGTGCTGATCAGGCCGATCACCACCAGTGCGCTGCCCGCCAGGATCAGCAGCGGCCGCAGCACCCGCCACAGCAGGCTGTACCAGTAGGGACCGTACTCCCGCTCATCGCGGACGCTTTGGTAGGTGTCCTTACGCTTTTTCAAAATGAAACACCCCGTTTGGTTGATTCAGGTTTTGGGTTGATGCGGGGGAAGAGGTTGGCGCTCCTTTCCTTTGCCGCTTGGCGGGGATGTCGCTCCCCTTCCTTGCAGCTTGCGCGGACTGTTTGACGAATCGGAGATTCGTCAAAGGCGTCAGGGATGTGCGCCTGCGGGCGCGGAGGCCTCCGGCGGGTAGGGCCTGCGCGGCCCTCCACCTGCGCAAGGGGCATCGCCCCTTGACCCATTTTAATCCCCTTGTCAGTCGTCCGCGCCGGGGAAGCCGAAGTCCACGCCGGCTGCGTCGTTGATGATCTTGAAGATGTCCGCCATGGCCTGCTGCAGGCGCATCTCCGCCAGCATGTAGCGGCTCACGTCCGGGTTGGTGAACAGAATGCCGGTGATGCCCTGGAAGCGCTGCATGTCCGTCTCGTCCGGCTGATGCCCGGCAACCGCGCCCATTTGAAGCTTCACCTGCAGCTTCTTGTATTCGCGGATGAGCGCCGCAGTGGTCTCGTCCGCCAGCACATCGTCCTTCATGCCGTGATATGTCTGATATTCCTCGCTCTGGCGGATCTCCTGCGCCAGGCGGTGGGCCGTGGAATAATCCATAATGAGTCTAACCTGCCTTTCAGTGATTGAAACGATTCTCAGCCGGGAATTCATCCCAGCCACGCGAAAAGGGAGGCACGCATCCGTACCTCCCCTATCATATCAGATTTTTCGGCGTGCGTCAAACATCGCCCGTAAGCCCCCGCCGCGCTCCCAAAAGAGCCGCAGCCCCCGCGTCGCGGCGCACCCTCCGTGCGCCGTGACCCCCGCAAGGAAGCAACCCGCAAACACCCCCAAAGAAGGGTGTCCAGAGGGTCGAAGACCCTTTG
>JBGVOA010000069.1:0-5694 GCA_045126095.1 Christensenellales bacterium
GGTAGCCCGCGTTCTCCAGCTGCACCAGGGCGACGCCGTCGCAGAAGGGACTGACCTGGGTGTAGCGGGCGCTGATGACCACCTCGCCCTGCTGGTTGACATAGCGCCAGTAATTCCCGGCACGCACGGCGGACAGGCCCTCGGAGAAAGAGGTCACCTCGTCGTAGACAGGCGCGACGACGACCAGGCCCTGCTCGTTGATGAAGCCGCGCTTGCCGTCAACGCCCTGCACGGGAGCGAAGCCGTCGGCAAACGTACCGATGCGGGTCCAGCGGACCTCGCCCAGCACCTGGCCCTGCTCGTTGATGAAGCCCAGCAGGCCCTCGGCGCTCTTGACCAGGCAGCGGCCGTCCGCAAAGGAGCCGATCTCGGCCCAGCAGACCTGGCCCAGCACCTGGCCCTGCTCGTTGATGAAGCCCAGCAGGCCTTCGGGGTTCTTGACCAGGCAGCGGCCGTCCGCAAACGTGCCCACCTCGGCCCAGCAGACCTCGCCCAGGGGCAGGCCCTGCTCGTTGATGTAGCCATAGAGGCCGGCGGGGTTCTTGACCAGGCAGCGGCCGTTGGCGAATTCGCCCACCTCAGCCCAGCAGATTTCGCCGATGGGCTGGCCCTGCTCGTCGATATAGCCACGGAAGCCGGCGGGGTTCTTGACCAGGCAGCGCCCATTGCTGAAGGTGCCGACCTCAGCCCAGCAGACCTCGCCCACGGCCTCGCCCCGGGCGGTGATGAAGCCCCACAGGCCCTGGGCGTTCTGCACGGTGTAGCGTCCGGTCAGAATGGGCGCCACGCAGAAGCTGGTGCCGGTGGAGGCGGTGTAGCTGTTGCCGAGGGCCTTCCACAGGGGAGGGATGATCTCCGCGCCGGTCTTGTCGTACACGCCGAAGAGGGTCGCGCCATTGGCGGTGGAAGTGCCGACGGTGCACCAGTCGCCCTCAAATTCGCTGACCACTGCCCAGGTGCAGGGGATGACCTCCACGCCCTGCACGTTGATGTAGCCGCACAGGTCGTCGCGGGTGGTCTTGGCCAGGCCCAGCTCGTTGAACTCGTCCACCTCGTCCCACACGGGGCTGACGAGGGTATTGGTGTTCAGGTTGAACAGGCCCTTGTGGCCATCGTGGGTGAAGACGACCACGCCCTCGCCCCGGTCGTCGCACTGAGCGAAGGTGGCGATGCGCAGCAGGAAGGCCTTCTCGGCGCTGTCCTCATACTCGCCCAGGGCCACGAAGGCGTCGTAGGCGTTGACCAGGTCGCCGCTCATGCCCAGCGCGAGGGCACGGGCGTAGGCGACGGGCGTTTCCAGGGCAGCTGCGCGTTCGGCGCTGTCAAGGTAGTCCTCCAGGGCCAGGAAGGCCTCCTGCGCGGCAATTACATCGCCGCTTTCCTCCAGGGCGATGGCGGCCTCATAGGCAGCGGCCAGCTCGGCCTGGCGACGGGCCTCGGCTTCAGCGGCAAGACGCTGACGCTCCGCCTCGGCATCGGCAGCGATGCGCTCGCGGATGGCCTGGGCGTGCTCGGCGCTGTCCTCATAGTCGCCCAGGGCGACGAAGGTCTCCAGGGCGGCCTGCAGATTGCCGGAGGCCTCGTTCAGGAGGGCCTGCGCATAGCGGACGGCCAGCTGCGCCTGGCGCTGGGCCTCGGCTTCGGCAGCCAGACGCTCCGCCTCAGCGGCAGCCTCGGCCTCGATGCGCTCGCGGATGGCCCGGGCACGCTCGGCGCTGTCGCGGTATTCACCCAGACGGGTGAAGGCGCGCTCAGCTTCTGCCAGGCGACCGGCCTCTTCCAGGGCGGCGGCGTCATTATAGCGGGCGGCCAGGCGGGCTTCGGCCTCCTCGGCTTCCTTGGCGGCCTGGGCGGCTGCAGCGGCCTCGCGGGCCAGACGGCGGGCCTCGTCACGCGCGGCGATCAGCTCCGGGTAACGGCCCAGACGCTCCGCCGAATCGCGGAAGTAGAAAAGCGAGGTAAGGACCTCCGCCGCTTCCTCGTACATTTCCGCCGCCTCGTATCCGCGGGCGACGTAGTAGCGGGCCTGCAGCGCGGAATCGCGGAAGCCGCTGAGCGTATCGAGGTTGGTGGCGGCGATGCTGTACAGGCCGCTTTCGCCAGCATTCATGGCGTAGCAGTACATGGTCAGCATCGTTGCGTCCTCAAAGTTGCCCAGGGCCTCGAAGGCGCGGGCCGCGTTGCCGTAGTCACCGCGCTGCAGCAGCTGCAGGGCTGCGGTGTAATCATCGGCGGACTTGGTGTAGCTGCTGCTGCCGCCAAAGCCCCAGTCGGCGTATGCCGTGGTGGAGCTCATCAGCATCAGCAGGGCGCAGAAAAGCGCCATGAAACGCGAAAAGTGCTTCATATAAAACGAACCTCCTTTGCAGGTTGCTTCTATTATAGTATCTATGGCAGCAACTGTCAAGGCGAAGGCACAGAAATGCCCCGGCGCGATGAAACGCCGGGGCGGGGGATTACTCGAAGCGCACCTTGAACTGCAGCGTGTCGTAATTCTGGTGGCTGCTGCCGTCCTTGCGGAAGGTGATGTAAATGAAGTGCTCGCCCGCATCAGGCAGGTTGACCGTGAAGGTCTGCACGCTGGAGGTGTTCTCGTAGGAACTGCTGAGAGACTCCAGGGCGTAGCTGGTGCTGTCCGGCTGGTAAATGACGCCGTAATCATAGCCGGATTCGGCGTAGTTGATCACGTCCAGGTAGACGCGCGTCGTGCCGGAAACACGCACATAACAGGCAGCCGTGGTGCTGTGCACGCCCTTGTTGGTGCTCTGGTAGTAGCCGTTACTGTTCAGCACGAAGCCGTAGCGGCCATCGGACTCCACGGTGTAGCTGCAGCGGGCGGCAAAGGCGGACTGAGCGCCAAAGTGGTGGGTGTTGGTCGTGGTCTCGGGGATCGCGACTGCGGCGGTGGAAGCGGCCACGCTCTGCTCGCCAAAGCGCACCTTGAACTGCAGCGAGTCGTTGTTCTTGCTGGAGCTGCTGTCCTTGCGGAAGGTGATGCGGATGGTGTGCTCGTTGGCGTCCGGCAGATCGAACTCAAAGGTCTGCACGCTGGAGGTGTTGCGGGAGGAGTAGCTCATCTCCACCAGCTTGACGGTGCTGCTGTCCAGCGCGTAGATGGTGCCGTAATCATAGCCGCTCTCGGCGTAGTTGATCACGTCCAGGTAGACCTTGCCGGAGGCGCTCTTCACCGTCACCACACACTCGGCGATGGTGCTGTGGCGGCCCTTGTTGGTGCTCTCATAGTAGCCGTTTGCGTTCAGTTCGAAGCCGTAGCTGCCCGTGGAGGTCACGGAGTAGCTGGCCAGCTGGGCATTGCACAGGGCCAGCTGCGCAGACGCGTCGCGGTAGCTGCCAAGAGCGGCGAAGATCTCAGCGGCCTGGGCGTAGCTGCCCTCGGCAAAGCGTGCGGCGGCAGCGGTGTAGGCGGGCTCCAGGCATTCCTGGGCCTTGGCGGAGGCGTCGCGGTAGCCGGCCAGGGTCGCGAAGATGCGGTAGGCCTCGCTGTAGTTGCCGGCTGCCATGAGGGAAATGGCCTGGTCATAGCGCACGGGCATATCGGCGGTGACGAAGTAAACGATCGCGCCGGTCTTGTCGATGATCTGGCGGCCGACGTTCTCCAGGTACACCTCAGCCATGCCAGCCTCGAAGGGCTCGGCGGCGAGGTAGTTGGCGGTGATGACCTTTTCGCCGGACTGATTCACATAGCCCCAGTAGGAGCCGCTGCGGACAGCCGCCATGCCATCGGAGAAGGGAGTGACCTCGTCGTATTCGGCGGGGATGAGGGTCGCGCCGGTTTCGGAGATCATGCCGTACTTGCCGTTCGCGCCCTTGACGACGGCATAGCCATCCACAAAGTCGCCGATCTGGGTCCAGCAGATCTGGCCCAGCACCTGGCCCTGGTCGTTGATGAAGCCGTAGAAGCCATCGGCGCTCTTGACATACGCACGGCCGTTTTCAAAGGGATCGACGTCGGCCCAGCAGACCTCGCCGATGAGCTGGCCCTGCTCGTTGATGAAGCCATACAGGCCCTCAGCATTGCGGACGCTGGCAAAGCCGTTCACAAAGGAACCGACTCCGGCCCAGCAGATGTCGCCCACGGGCTGGCCCTGCATATTGATGAAACCGCACAGGCCTTCGGCATTCGCCACAGGCGCGTAGCCATTGGTGAAATAGTCGAGGTCGCGCCAGCAGATCTCGCCCACGATCTGGCCCTGCTCATTGATAAAGCCGCACAGCTCATCGGCATTCATGACGGGGATGAGGCCGTCGACAAACTCGGGGGCCGCAATGATGTGGCCCTTGCCAATGTGCAGGTACTCCGCCGGAATGACCGCCTGGCCCTGCTTGTTGTACACGCCGTACAGGGTGCGATCATTGCTGCGGACAGCCACGGTGCACAGGTCGCCGCTGAACTCGCTGATGGCAGTGAACTGACAGGGGAAGACCTCCGCGCCCTGGGCGTTGATGAAGCCGTAGAGGCCATCGTTGTAAACGGGGATCAGGCCGTGCTCGTTGATGCGGCCGATGTCCTCCCAGGCGGGGTTGGTGATGGTGTTGCTGTTCAGGTTGATCAGGCCGCACATACCGTTGAAACTGTAAGCGGCCAGGTTCTCGTTGATGACGGTGGTCTCAGCGATGGCGGTGATGCTCAGCACAGAGGCCTTGGCGGCGCTGTCCTGATAATTGCCGCAGGACACGAAGCACTCGTAGGCCAGGGGCAGGTCGTTGTCCGCGATGGCCTGCTGGGCCCGGGCGTAGGAGCCCTTCTGCTGCAGGGCGGCGGCACGGGCGGCGCTGTCGCGGTACTCGCCCAGGGCTGTGAAGGCCTCAAGGGCAGCGGCGAAGTCGCCGTTCTGCTCGGCGGCGGCGGCAGCGTCATAGGCCGTGGCGTTGCGCTGATCCTCGTACAGCATTTGGAGGTTGGCCAGGCGCTCGGCGCTGTCCAGGTAGTTCTCCTCGGCCAGCTCGCTGAAGTATTCAGCAGCACCGAGCAGGTCGCCCTCTTCCACCATGCTCACGGCTTCGGCGTACATGGTGGCCTTGGCCTGCTCCATGTGCTGGGCCTGCAGCAGCTCGCGGTTGGCAAGGCGGTTCGCGCTGTCGCGGAAGGAACTGATCTGCTCGTAGATGTCCGCCGCGTCCTCGAAGTCGCCGCGGAATTCATAGTAGCGGGCGGTGTAGTAATCCAGCTGCAGGGTGGCGTCGCGGAAGTCGCCCAGCTTCCGCAGGTTGCTCACCGCACGCTCGTACTCGCCATTTTCGCCGTCCGCCAGCGCACCGGCGTACATGGCCATGCGGGTTGCGTCGCTGTAGTTGCCCAGGGCTGCGAAGGCACGGGCCGCGCCCGCGTAGTCGTAGCTCTGCAGCAGCGCGCAGGCTGCCTCATAGTCTGCCGCGGGCGTGCCGGACAGGGTGGGCACGGGTGTGAAGGTGGGCAGGGGAGTCGGCGTGGGGGTGGGGGTCGGCGTGGGCGTCGCAGTGGGCGTCGCCGTGACGACCGGTTCTTCCTCCTTCTTGGAGGAGCAGCTGGTCAGCAGCAGCACTGCGCAAAGCAGCACCAGCAGCAAGCATGCAAGTTTCTTCATTAAATTACCTCCTTGGTAAATGATTGTGTTCATTATAATCCAGCTGGAAGCTTGTGTCAAGGTGAACGCGGGGTGATTGACGAATTGGGCCGTTCTATGGTATCATTAG
>JBGVOA010000070.1:0-7747 GCA_045126095.1 Christensenellales bacterium
TGCTCATGTTCGCCAAGAACGCCCGGGCGGAAAGCATCCTCGTGCGCGCCTTCCGCGACCGCACGATGGACAAGCGCTACATCTGTCTTGTCCGCGGCATGATGAAGCCCCCGGCTGCCACCTGCCGCGCCTATCTGCAAAAGGACGCAAAGGCTGCCCGCGTCACCATCCACGACAATCAGGTGCCCGGCTCGCGCCCCATCATCACCGAATATGAGGCCATTGAGAACGGCCCCGTCAGCCGCCTGCTGGTGCATCTTGTCACCGGGCGCACGCACCAGATCCGCGCCCACATGGCAGCCCTGGGGCATCCGCTCCTGGGCGACGACGTGTACGGCGACCGCGCCTTCAACCGTCAGCAGAAGGTGCAGGGCCGCCTGTGCCTTTGCGCCGCCCGGCTGACCATCCAGACCGGCGGCGAGCTGCCCCAGCTGGACGGGCGCACCTTCACCATTGAATGTCCCTTCTGAGGAGGCCCACGATGACCCCCATCCGCCTGATCGCCATGGATATGGACGGCACGCTTCTGACCCGCATCGACCCAGTCACCGCGCGTATTCCGGAGGAAAACGCCGCTGTTCTGCTCCGCTGTCTGGATGCGGGCGTGCATCTGGCCCTCGCCTCCGGGCGCTTGCCCGATGACGCTTCCTTCTACGCCGCGGACGCAGGCCTGCCCATGCACATCATCGGCCTGAACGGCGGCGTAATCCTGGACGCCCCCCTGGGCAAGCCCGTTTATGAGCAGCTTTTGCCGGAGTCCACCGCCCGCCGCGTCTTCGCCATCCTGGAGGAAAGCGGCGCGGATGTGGCGGTGTTCGGGCTTTGGGAGGTGGCCTCGCTCCGTCCGCAGCCGCTGGACTGGGCGCAGCGGGAGCTGGGCACCTGGTTCGGCCGCCCCGGCGGACGGCTGCGCTACCACACAGGCCGCGACGCCGCCATGGCGCTCCTGCCCAGGGCGGGCAAGATCGTCGCCCTGACGAAGGATGACAAGACCGGACTGGCCTCCGCCAGGGAGCGCATCCGCCGCGAATGCCCCCATGTGACCCTCTCCAGCAGCTGGTGGAACAACTTCGAAGTCAACCCGGCTGGTGTGGACAAGGGCTCCGCGCTGACCCGCCTGGCCGATAGCCTCGGCATCCCGCTGCGCCAGGTGATGTCCATCGGCGACAACGACAACGACGTGCCGATGCTGCGAACCGCAGGCTTCGGCGTTGCGATGGGCAATGCCAACGAGTCCGCCCGGGCAGCCGCCACCCATATCACGCTGCCCAACGATGAATCCGGCGTGGCCGCCGCCATCCGGAGCCTCGTCTTTGGTGAGATCGTTCCCGGCGTGAAGCCGCTACGCTAAAAGCCGTACCCACAACGGGTACGGCTTTTTGAATGCAGTTGGCTGGATCAGTCCTTCGGGTTGGGCTCGGTACCCACGCACCAGCCGCGCAGCTTGTTGATGGTGCGCTCCACCGCATCGCGGCTGTTCTTCCAGGGCTCGTTGTAGTATCGGTAGTCGAACTTGCGGCAGAACCAGCTCACGTCCTCCTGGATACGGTCGAAGCTCTCGGTTTCCAGGCGGCAGATGGTGTCCGCGAAGGTGGACAGGGCGCTGGAGCTCAGCTCGTGAGGAGCAAGCTTGAGCAGCTCTGCCGCATGGGGCAGGCACAGGCCCTTGCAGCCCTCAAACTTCCGGCGGAAGTCGGTATCGTTCTGATACAGGTGGAAGAAGGTATGCAGGTAGCGGCCCATGTTATCGGCAATGGAGTCGCAGACGATGCAGCTTTCGGTCATCTCCAGCAGGGACTGGGCCGCGTCCTCCATCATTTTGGAGGGGCTGGGTGCCTTGCCGGTCAGCCGGTCGATGATGGAGCCGCCAGCTGCCCCCTTGGCCGCGCTGCGGATGCGCTTGCAGGCCTTTTCCAGCCGCTCGCGCGTTTCGGCAACGTGGCTTTCCAGCATCAGCGCATGACCCAGGCGGTTGTCCTTGCCGATGAGAGTCAGCATCACCTGATGATTGCAGCAAAAGCCCTTCTTGTTGACCTGGATGCGGGTATCGGGCTCCATGACGGATGCGCCGAGGTAGTGCTCCACCTCGCCAATCTCGGTTTTGCGCTTGAGTGCGCAGAGGAAGCATTCGCCGTCCAGCTTGATGGCGTCCCACACGGGGATCGTGTCGATATGGTACTTCAAAGCGGGCACCTCCGGGCGTATATTCTGCCTATATGGTAGCATATCCGGCGGAAAATCGCAAGGGGTTTGTATATCGCCTCTGCCCTGCGCATATGCTGCACCAGAAAAGGGGGCTGATGTCATGGCACGTTCACGGCGCAGGACATACCGCAGAAGGCGGCGGAGGGCCCGGCTGCTGGGGCTGGCGGTGGTGCTGCTGATCGCTGCAGGCGCTGCGCTGCTGATTACGCGCAAGCCTGACATGCTGACGGAGCGCCTCCGGCAGGCCACGCCAACGCCTTCCGCCTCTGCATGGGACAAAACGAAGGTGACGCGGGAGGTCACGCTGCCCGCTGAAACCTGGTACACCATCCAGACGGGCGTTTTTTCCGCCCCGGAGGCGGCGCAGGAAAAGGCCGGTGCCTACACCGAGCGCGGCGCGCCGGGCACCGTGGTGCAGGATGGCGGAAAGTGGCGCGTGTTCATCGCCAGCTACGGCCGGGAGGACGAGGCCGCTGCCGTCCGCCAGCGCCTGGGCGAGGTGCAGCGGGTGGAAACCTACCTCTACCGGTGGACCTGCCCGGAGCTTCGTTTGCGCCTGACGGGCATGGCGGGCCAACTGGATGCAGCCGAAGCCGGTCTTACGCTCTTTTCCCAGGCGGCGGCGCTCCTGCGGGACACAGCAACCCTGCTGGACGCAGCGCAGCTGACGGTGGAGGAAGCCCTCCTCGCCGTAAAGGAGCTGGACGGGCAGATCAGCCTGTGGGTCACAACGGCGCGGGAGCGCTTCGGGCAGCGTCCGCCGGAGATGGTGCAGCAGCTGCTGACGGCCGCCGATACCTGGCAGACGCGGCGCAAGGCCATTGAAGCGGCGGATTCGGTCACCACGCTGTCAGCGGAGCTGAAGGGGCAAGGGATGCAGATGTTCGACGAGATGATCCGCATGCGGGCAGAAATGGGCGCGCAGTAGCAACAAAGCCGTACCCACGCGGGTACGGCTTTCTGATGCGATTCAGTCCTCCGCCTGACGAAGGAGGTCAGCCGCCGCTCCGGCAATCTGAGGCAGCGCGCTGGAAATAGTGCACACATGGGGCACGCCCTCCAGCCAGAGTGTCCCGACCTTGTCGCTGCTGACCCCGGAGGAAATCACCTCCGCGCTGTCGGCAGAAATGGTCTCATCCTGGCGGCTCTGCACGATCAGCAGCGGGCACTGCACCGCATGCAGGTCACGCCGGGCCATGTGGATCAGTCGGTTCAGGTCCGCTCCACAGCGGGTCGGGAAGCCCGGGTAGCCATAATCGTAGCGTTCGTCCAGAGGGCAGGCGGCTCCCTCGCGGCTGCGCCACATCACGCGCTTCATAAACGGCGCGGCAATCCCCGCCAGAGGCAGCAGCGGATTCTTCACGCCCATGGGCGCGGAGATCGCCACAGCCGCCGTGGGCTGCATCTGCTGCGCAATGAGCAGCGCCAGGCAGCCGCCCATGCTCAGGCCTGCCACACTGGCGTAACGGCAGCGGCTCTGCAGGCTGTGGAAGGCTTCCTTCGCCGCATCCAGCCAGTCCTGCCAGCCGGTTTCCGCCATTGCCTCCATGCTGCGGGCATGCCCGGGAAGATTGACGCCCATCACCGTGAAGCCCTGGGCATGCAGGCGCTCCCCCAGGGGACGCATATGCGCCGCGCTGCCCGTAAAGCCGTGCAGCAGCAGCACGCCATGCTCGCCGCCCTCCAGCAGAAAGGGCTGGCAGACGGCGTCTGAAAAGCTCTTTTCGGGACGATGCTTCACAGTCCCACACCTCCAAATCTGTGTATTGGTTCAACCCACCGCTTCGAGATCCTTTGTGCAGCATTCTTTTCGCCGCGCTCCCCGCTTCCACGCTTCACATTATACCCTATCCGCTGCGGTTTGTACAGCAGCCAGGCGGATCACCACCACGGACTGGTCATCGTGGCCGGCTTCGCTTCCACGCTGTGCCGCAGCCATCAGGCTGTCCGCCGCATGCTGCGCGTCCGGCTCCGCCAGTGCCAGCGACACGGCGTCCTCCATTTCCTCCGGGGACGCGAAGGCCTCCTCCACGCCGTCGGACACCAGCACCAGCGCGTCGCCCGGCGTGAGCCGCATGACCCTCTCGCCCGCCTCCACACCCTCCAGGATACCCAGAGGCAGCGCGTCGCCCGTAATCAGCTCCAGCCGACCCTGATGCTGCGCCCAGCTGCATGCCGCACCCAGCTTTTCCAGCATCGCCTGGCCCGTCCACAGGTCAATGGTCACAAGATCCACCGTGATGAACCGCTCGCCCACCCCGCCCAGGAGCATCATGCCGTTGACAGCGGAAAGGGTCTGCGGCAGCGTGTAGCCGGCATCCAGGCAGAGGCGCAGCAGCTCCACCGTCTGCCGGGAGGACAGTGCGGCGCTTTCCCCATGCCCCATGCCGTCGGAGACTGCCGCCATGAAGCGCCCGTCCTGCAGCTGGCCGTACCAGGCCGTGTCGCCGCAGACCTGCTGCCCGCCGGCGCAGGCCGTGGCAATGCCGCAAAGCACCTCCATCGGCGCCCTTTGGGTCAGGCGGACGCACGCGCCATCGACGGAGGCAGTCATCATCGGCGCGCCCGCAGCCTCCGCCACCAGCGTGCAGAGCGCCTCCGCCTGCCGCCTGGCGCCGGTGATCTCCTCCAGCTGGAAGCAAGCCTGCACATGCCCCTGCACCCTTCGTACCCACCGCAGGCGCACCGGCGCAGCTCCTTCCGACAGCGCCTGGCGGATGCGTGTGGCCGCCAGCGTCTCCCACCAGGTTTCGCCGTGGGAGAGATACACAAAACGCCGCGCTGCCCCGGCCATGGCCGTCAGGTGCGTCAGGAGCATGCTGCGCTGCTCTCTCGCCCGGCGGATCTGGCGCTGATGGGAGGCCTCCTCCTGCCGCAGCGCCTCCATGCTCTGCCGCAGATGATACAGCCGCTGGCAGCCCAGCCCCCGCAGCCCCTCCAGCGCATTCTGCCACAGAGGCTCCTCCGTTTCCCGGCAGGCCCAGACGGATTCCGCCCGTTCCTGCGCGGCACCGGTGGACATGCAGGTGCATATCGCCCCATCCGGACAGCCCTCGCACAGGCGTGCGGCCCACCATGCAGCACTGCGCTGCGTGTCCGGCTCCTGCGGGACGGGCACGGACATGGCCATCGCGTCCACCGTTTTTTCCCAGGCGGAGAGCATGCTGGCGGCGTACTCGCTGCACCCGTCCGGCTGATTTCCCCGGAAGCGCCGCAGGAAGTCAGCTGCACGCTGGACAACCGGCTCCGGCGCAAGCAGCGAAACCACCGTTGCCGCCGCGACCGCGCCTCCGCAGCCAAACCCTGCCGTCCCTGTAATCACAAGCGGCGTGAGGCAGGCTGCGCCAAAGGCTGCGCAGGAAACCCAGCGCCGCCCCATGGCGCCCATCACGCCGCTGAGGAATCCTCCGGCCGCCAGCGCCACAGCGATGTGCATCCGCATCCCCATCAGGGTCATCACCGTGCCTGTGATCACGCCCGCCGCACAGCCCGCGCCAGCGCCGAAGTGCAGCCCAAGGGCCAGCGTCCCCAGGGCCGCCAGCAGCATGCCGACGTTCACCCCCGGCAGCAGCAGCCTTGCGCCGCCGCACAGCAGCAGAGCCGCCAGATATGCCGCACCCAGCCTGTCCTCCAGCGCATCCATGTGGACGGGTGCGCCGTCCCGCGCCTGGGCTGTCAGCGCCTTCACGCCCCGGCAGAGCAGCGGCGCGCTCAGCGTGCTCAGCAGCCACGCCCCCAGGGACAGCAGCGTGTCCATCGCCAGCGGCGCAAGCCATCCCCGCACGGCGGACGGCAGCACGCAAACCGCCGTGAAGGCCAGCAGCGCCGCGTTGCCCCGCTCCTTCAGCACCTTCGGGCCCAGCAGCAGCAGGCTCAGCGTCATGAGACCTTCCCAGCGTGGATCCAGCCCCGACAACAGCCGGACGAGCATCGCCGCCCCTGCGCCCGCCACGGGCCAGTGCACCGTCCGCCCCAGCGCCGCCAGCGCTGCAATGTAGGCCGCGTGCAGCCCCGAGGGCATCTCCAGCACGTCCGCCAGCGCCAGCAGAAAGCCCGGAGCCGCCTCCACCAGCGCCATCATGGCTGCCCTCAGCTGCTCCTTTGTGGGGATGGGCAGCGTCCACCGCCGCTCATCCAGCATCCGCACCCGGCGCCTGCGTCTGCGCCTGTAAACCATTTCTTCCATATGCTGACCTCCCCGCGTTTGTGAGGGACAGCATACTTGATTCCGCTTTGTCCGCGCGTCGATTGGCGCTGCAAACCCCGTCGATGAATCGCAGAAAGCCCGGAAGCATCGCTGCCTCCGGGCCTGTTGCTTATTCGATTGACAGGACGGTGTAGTCCTCCTCCTCCACGGCGGCGCGCAGCAACGCTTCGTCCACCGGATGGCTGAGGGTAACTACCGCTGTGCCTGCGGTATGGCTGGCCACCGCGCTCTCCACGCCGTCGATGGCCTCCAGCACACGCTTGACCATGGCCTCGCAGTGCCCGCACATCATGCCCTCGATATGCATGACGCGCTGCACGCCCTGCTCCTGGCGTGGCAGAGCGATCTGCGGCAGCTCCACCGGATGGATGGCGCGGTCGCCCTTTGCGTCGTGCATGCGCGTGAGGTTCAGCCGAAGGGCGTTGGACACCACGCAGAAGCTGGACAGACTCATCGCTGCCGCGCCGAACATGGGGCTCAGCTCCCAGCCCAGCAGGCTGACGAAAGCGCCCGCAGCCAGCGGAATGCCCAGCACATTGTAGCAGAAGGCCCAGAACAGGTTTTGATGGATGCTGCGCAGCGTGGCGCGGCTGAGGCGGATGGCGGCGGACACATCCGTCAGGCGGCTGTGCATGAGCACCACATCCGCCGCGTCGATGGCCACATCCGTGCCGGCGCCGATGGCAATGCCGACGTCTGCGCGGGTCAGGGCGGGCGCATCGTTGATGCCGTCGCCCACCATGGCAACGCGGCCTGCCTCCGCCAGCTGACGGACGACGGCCTCCTTGCCCTCCGGCTTCACGCCCGCAATCACCAGATCCACGCCCGCCTCACGGCCGATGGCCTGAGCAGTACGCTCGTTATCGCCGGTGAGCATCACCACGCGCACGCCCATGCCCTTGAGCTCCTCGACGGCTCGCGGACTATCCTCCTTGATGGTATCCGCCACGGCGATGAGGCCCAGAAGCTTGCCGTCCCGCGCAAAGAACAGCGGTGTTTTGCCCTCCTCCGCCAGGTCTTCCGCCTGCTTGAGTACCCCGGCAGGGATCTGCACCCGCCGCCCGATGAAGTCCATGCTGCCGCCGATGACCGACGCTCCCTCCACCTGTGCGCTCAGGCCGTTGCCGGGAAGTGCGCGGAAGTCCGCCGCCTCCGGAAGCGCGAGGTCGCCCGCATGGGCCATGATTGCCCGGGCCAGCGGATGCTCGCTTTTCTTTTCGAGCCCGTATGCCAACATGAGCAAATCGCCCTCTTCGATTCCTTCCGCCGCAATAACATCGGCGACTTCGGGCATGCCCTTTGTGATGGTGCCCGTCTTGTCAAGCACCACGGTCG
>JBGVOA010000071.1:0-4716 GCA_045126095.1 Christensenellales bacterium
CACCGCCGGTGCGAAGGTCGAAGACGCCATCCCGCCCCGTCCCCCGGTGATGTGCGCGGGCTGCCCCCACCGCGGCCTGTTCTACACCCTGGCGAAGAATAAGATCACGGTGCTGGGCGACATCGGCTGCTACACGCTGGGCGCGGTGGCTCCCCTGTCGGCGGTGGATTCCGTCATCTGCATGGGCGCGTCCGTTTCCGGCGCCCACGGCTTCACCAAGGCGCTGGAGGGCAAGGCGGACGGCAATACCGTGGCCGTCATCGGCGATTCCACCTTCATGCACTCCGGCATCACGGGCCTGGTCAACGTGGCCTACAACGAGTCCAACGCGACGATCATCATCGTCGACAACTCCATCACCGGCATGACCGGCCATCAGCAGAACCCCACCACCGGCATGAATCTCAAGGGCGACCCCTGCACGAAGATCGACCTGGAGACCCTCTGCCGCGCGGTCGGCATCCGCCGCGTGCGCGTGGTGGATCCCTATGACCTGAAGCAGACCGAGGACGCCATCAAGGAGGAGCTGGCCGCTCCCGAGGCCTCCGTCATCATCAGCCGCCGCCCCTGCGCGCTGCTCAAGTACGTTAAGCACAACAAGCCCGTCACGGTGGACAGCGACAAGTGCCGCTCCTGCAAGCTGTGCATGAAGATCGGCTGCCCCGCCATTTCCATGCAGCCCGCGGCGGACGGCAAGGTGAAGGCCGCGATCGACAACACCCTGTGCACCGGCTGCGGCGTGTGCACACAGCTGTGCCACTTTGATGCGCTGAAGGAGGCTGAATGATATGAAGACCCAGAATATTATGATCGTCGGCGTGGGCGGTCAGGGCAGCCTCCTGGCTTCGAAGCTCCTGGGCCGTCTGCTGCTGACGAAGGGCTATGACATCAAGGTTTCCGAGGTGCACGGCATGTCCCAGCGCGGCGGCAGCGTCGTCACCTACGTCCGCTTCGGCGACAAGGTCTACTCCCCCGTCATCGACAAGGGCGAGGCGGATTACATCGTCTCCTTTGAGCTGCTGGAGGCGGCCCGCTGGACGGAGTTCCTCAAGCCCGGCGGCAAGCTGGTCGCCAACACCCAGCAGATCAACCCCATGCCCGTCATCACCGGCGCGGCGCAGTACCCCGACAACCTGGCGGAGAAGATGCAGGCCGCCGGCATCGACGTGGACGCCTTCGACGCGCTGTCCCTGGCAAATGAGGCCGGCAGCAGCAAGGCCGTCAACATCGTGCTGATGGGCCACCTGAGCCGCAATTTCGACTTCACCCTGGAGGAGTGGATGGAGGCCATCGAGAAGAGCGTGCCCCCCAAGTTCCTGGAGCTGAACAAGAAGGCCTTCATGCTGGGCCGCGAAGCTTAATCCCCAATATTCTGTTCCATGGACGCCGTGAGCGACGTTACACTATAATGGGAGATGATCATCATGGCAAACTATTACCAGCCGGAGATCGAAACCGCCTCGCGGGAGCAGATCCTGGCATGGCAGAACGAACGCCTCGTCAAGCAGGTGCAGCATGTGTGGGATAACGTCCCCTACTACCGCGCCAAGATGGAGGAGAAGGGCCTGACCCCCGCCGATATCAAGGGCGTGGATGACCTGCACAAGCTGTCCTTCCTGACCAAGGCGGATCTTCGCGACGCCTATCCCCATGGCCTGCGCGGCGCTCCCCTGAAGGACTGCGTGCGTATTCACTCCACCTCCGGCACCACCGGCAAGCGCGTGGTGGCCTTCTACACCCAGCATGACGTCGATCTTTGGGAGGACTGCTGCGCCCGCGCGATTATGGCAGCCGGCGGCACCAACGAGGACGTTGTGCAGGTGGCCTACGGATACGGCCTGTTCACCGGCGGCGCGGGCCTGCATGGCGGTTCTCACAAGGTGGGCTGCCTGACCCTGCCCATGTCCTCCGGCTCCACGGAGCGTCAGCTGCAGTTCATGACCGACCTGGAGTCCACCATCCTGTGCTGCACGCCCTCTTATGCTCAGTACCTGGCCGAGTCCATCGAGGAGGCAGGCCTGCGCGATCAGATCAAGCTCAAGGCTGGTATCTTCGGCGCGGAGGCCTGGTCCGAGGAGATGCGGCAGGATATCCAGAACCGTCTTGGCATCAAGGCCTACGATATCTACGGCCTGACCGAGACCTCCGGCCCCGGTGTTGCTTATGAGTGCAGCGAACAGACCGGCATGCACATCAACGAGGATCACTTCATCGCCGAGATCATCAACCCCGAAACAGGCGAAGTGCTGCCCGAGGGCGAAAAGGGCGAGTTGGTCTTCACCGCCATCACGAAGGAAGCCTTCCCCCTCCTGCGCTACCGCACCCGCGACATCTGCGTGCTGACCCGCAAGCCCTGCTCCTGCGGCCGCACCCACGTAAAGATGTCCAAGCCCATGGGCCGCAGCGACGACATGCTGATCATCAAGGGCGTGAACGTGTTCCCGTCCCAAATCGAGACCGTGCTGCTGGAGCAGGGGTATCCTGCCAACTACCAGATCATCGTCGACCGCGTGAATCATTCCGACACCTTTGAAGTCCTGGTGGAGATGGCGCCGGACAAGTTCTCCGACTCCCTGGCGGACATCGCCGAGCAGGAGAAGAAGCTCGTCGGCGCGCTCAAGGCCATGCTGGGCATCTACGCCAAGGTGCGCATCGTCTCCCCCAAGAGCATCACCCGCTCCGAGGGCAAGGCCGTGCGCGTCATCGACAAGCGCAAGATCTGACATTGAGGAGGTAAGGAAAAAAATGAGCGTTCATCAGATTTCCATCTTCCTGGAGAACCGCGCCGGTCAGCTGGCGGAGATCACCCGTCTGCTGGCAGACAAGGGCGTGAACCTGCGGGCGCTGAACATCGCCGAAACGAAGGATTACGGCGTGCTGCGCCTGATCGTGGACGACGCGGAGAAGGCCACCGCCGCGCTGCTGGAGACCGGCTGCATCCTGTCCATGACCCCCGTGATGGCAGTCGTCGTGCCGGACGTGGCCGGCGGTCTGGCGGAGGTGCTGGACGTGCTGGCTGAGGGCAACATCGACGTGGAGTACATGTACTCGATGTTCCCCATGGAGGGCGGCAAGGCCTGCATGGTCTTCCGCCTGAAGGACGAAGCCGTCTTCGCTGCGAAGCTGAAGGAACACGGCCTGCACGTGGCCACCAAGGACGAGCTGGGGCTGAAATAAGCCATCCACACCATATCAAACGCCCGGGAGGCCCCCGCTGTGAGGGTTTCCCGGGCGTTCCATATGCACTTGGGATCAGCCCGCCGCGAAGGCGCTGCTCGTCGCCTCGTCCTCGTATTGGCGGGTGTAGAGGTTGTAGTAGTGGCCCTTGGCCTTCGGCAGCTCGTCGTGGCGGCCCTGCTCGATGATCTTGCCGTCGCGGACGACGAGGATCAGGTCGGCATTGCGCACGGTGGAAAGGCGATGCGCGATGACCAGCGACGTGCGGCCCTTGATGATGGTCTCGATGGCGGACTGGATCTTCTGCTCCGTCAGGGTGTCGACGGAGGCGGTGGCCTCGTCCAGCACCAGGATGCGCGGGTCAGCCAGGATCGCGCGGGCAAAGGAGATCAGCTGCTTCTCGCCGGTGGAGAGCATGTCGCCGCCCTCGCCGACGTCGCTGTCCAGGCCCTTTTCCATGCGGGCGACAACCTCGGTGGCGCTCACCAGCTCCAGTGCACGGGCGATCTGCTCCTCCGTGGCATTGGGGTTGCCGTAGAGCAGGTTCTCGCGGACGGTGCCGGAGAAGAGGTGCGGCGTCTGCAGGACGTAGCCGATGGCGCTGTGCAGCCACAGCTGGCTGCGCTCGCGGGCGTCGCGGCCGTCGATGAGCACCTGGCCCTTCGTCGGCTCAAAGAAGCGGCAGACGAGGTTCACCAGGGTGGACTTGCCCGCGCCGGTCTCGCCGACAATGGCGATGTTAGAGCCGAAGGGAATCTGCAGATTGAAGTTCTCCAGCACATACTCATCGCCGTCGGGGTACTTGAAGTCCACGTCGTGGAACTCGATGTCGCCCTTGAGGGGCTCCCAGTTCTCGCGCTTGGGCTCGAAGGCGTCGCCGTACTTGGCGATGACCTCGTCGCTGTCCACCACGTCGGACTTCGTCTCGATCAGGCGGGAGAAGCGCTCGATGTTCACCTGCGTTGTAATGAGGTCGGAGATCGCGCTGATGAACCAGCGGACGGGCTCCATCATGCCCTGCGCATAGGTCATGAACATGGAGAACTTGCCGACCTGCTCCGCTGCAATGGCGCCGCCCTGCCAGAGGACGATCGCCAGCGCCACGGAGGAAGCCATGTTGAGCGTGGCCGAGAACATGCCGTGCAGGTGCGATGCGCGCACGGACTTCTTGCGCATAGCCCCGGTATCGGAGAGGAAATCCGCCGCCATTTTGTCCTCAATGACCAGCGTTTTGATGGTTTTCGCGCCGGTAATGCCCTCGTTGAAGTCGCTGGTGATCTTGGAGTTCAGCTCGCGGATCTCCCGGTTGATGCGAATCAGCTTCGTCTGGAAGAGGGAGAAGAGCACCACAATCAGCGGCAGGATCGCCACCACCAACATGGCCAGCTTGGCGTCGAAAATGAACATCACCACCACAGCGCCCACCAGGTAGCTCAGGTGCCACACGCTGTCCATCAGCGACCAGGAGACCAGCGAGCCGATGCGGCTGGTATCCGAGATGACACGGGCGTGAATGTAGCCCACGCTGTTCTGGTTGAA
>JBGVOA010000072.1:0-7207 GCA_045126095.1 Christensenellales bacterium
TCTCCTGCAGGAGGGCGGCCTGCGCCATGTTCTTTTCCGTCTTCTTCACCAGCGACTTCTTGTCCTGCGCCCGGTCGCCTGCATCGGTGGACAGGCTCTTGATTTCCAGCGGACGGCTTCCATCATAGAGGTATTCCGTCAGAGGCATGAATGATCCTCCCCTTGTGCGTTTTTCTTATTATACCCCTGCGCGGACGATCGCGCAAGGAAAAAAAGGTTCCTCACGGATTCTTAGGGAATACCATCTGAGCAAGTGTGTGTAGGAAGCGAGGTGCCGCTTGCGACGGCGAAAGCGGCGCAAAGCCGCTGGGGGAATCGACCGGCGATTCCCCCAGACCCCGCTGCTCTTTAGTGGCTTGGTCGCGCGGCTGCTTTGTCTGGCGGCTCGGGTTGCAGAGGGGAGCCTGAATTTCCGCTTTCAGCGGAAGCTCCCCTCTGCAAATTCGCCGCATCGCTCCTTTGTTTGTTGAGCGGCAGCCGCAGTGGCTTGAAAAGCGAACGAGAACGAATAGGCTCAACCATTTCTGATGTACTATGAAGGGCAAAATAGGAATGGCCCATCCCGCTGGCATGACGGGAGGGGCCATTCTGTTATTCCCTTGCGATGGTGCCGCGCTTGCTGCGCAGGGCGAAAAGCAGCGTGATGAGGCTGTGATGATAAGGGATGAACGTCCCCTCGTCGATCATGCGGTGGATTTCGTCCTCCGTGGCCCAGCGGGCGGCCTGCACCTCGCTCTCCTGGAGGGTGAGGTCGCTCAGATCCACGTCCCAGATGAGGGTGTAGATGTCATCAAAGCCGACGCTGAAATGGATGGTCAGCTTGGGCCGCTCGAAGGTCAGGTCAGCCGTCAGGCCCAGCTCCTCCTGCAGCTCGCGCGCCGCGGCGGTGCAGCTGGTGTCCCCCGCGATGGCGCTGCCGCCCACCGTCACATCCCACAGGTTGGGCCAGCCCTCCTTGAAGGGCTGCCGCTGCTGGATGAGCATCCGTCCGTCGGTGGAAAAGATGATCACATGCACCACCATGTGGTAGCGATCCTCCGGCAGGGGCTTGCCGCGCTCGTGGGTTTCGCCGGTCGGGCGCAGGTCGCGGTCGTAAAGGTCCCAGAGTTCCATATCCGTGTCCTCCTTTCGGGGCAGGGCAGATAAAGCCGCACCAGCTGGTGCTGATGCGGCACGGAATTACGCCTGAAGATGATGGAAGGGCTTGTCCACCGAGGAAGCAATGTTCTCGGCGTGGTCGCCGATACGCTCCAGGTTGGTCAGGATGTCCAGGTAAATCATGCCGTTCTTGGCGGAGCACTTGTGCTGCTTGAGGCGATCCACATGGTGCTGGCGCAGATCCTCGGTCATATCGTCGATCTGCTGCTCGGCGTCTTCCACGACCTGCTGATTGCTTGCGCCAAAGAGCTGCTCGCGGAAGTAGGTCAGGGCGCGCTCCAGCTGCTCGCCAACCATGCCGGACAGGGTCTCCAGCTCGGTGACGGCCTTGGGGGAGAACTTGATATCCTCCTGATGGCGCAGCTGAGCGGCCTCCAGGATGTTCTGGGCATGGTCGCCCACGCGCTCCATGTCGTTGACGACGTGGAAGAGGGAGCCGACCATGCGGGTATCGCGCTCGTCCAGGTCGAGACCCTTGACCTCCACCAGGCAGGAGGTGATTTCCTTGTTGAGGAAGTCCAGCACCTCTTCGTTGCGGTTGACCTCAGCGGCCTTTTCCTCGTTCCACTCCTCAAAGCACTCCATGGACTTGAGGAAGTTGTTGCGGGCGATACCGCCCATGCGCTGCACCTCGTTGAAGAGTTGCTCGGCGGCAACGGCGGGGGTCATCAGCATGCGCTGGTCGAAGTGGAGGAGCTTCATGGACTCGCCCTCACCCTCGCCGCCGCGGATGATCATGCAGGCCAGCTTCTCCAGCTGCTTGCAGAAGGGCAGCAGCAGCAGGGTGGTGACGGTGTTGAAGAAGATATGGGTGACGGAGATCATCATCTTCACATTCGGCTCCATCACGCCGGTTTCCGCATTCATCACATCCGGAATGATGGACTCGATGAAGCCAGCGAAATCGAAGATGTGGAGATTCTTAAGCAGCAGCGTCATGATGACGAAGAAAGCCGTACCGAGGACGTTAAAGAGCAGGTGGACGCAGGCCACACGCTTGGAGGTGGCGCTGGTGCCCAGGCAGGCCAGCACGGCGGTAACACAGGTGCCGATGTTCTGACCAAAGAGGATGTACATGCACATCTCAAAGCTGAGGAAGCCCATCTGGGCCAGCGGCAGCAGGATGGCGATGGAGGCGGCGGAGGACTGGATGAGCGCGGTGATGCCAGCGCCGATAAGCACTGCCACAAGCGGATTGCTCACGGCCTTGAGGGCGTTGGTGAACACCTCCCAGCTGCGCATGGGCTTCATGGCGTCGGACATGAACATCATGCCGATGAACAGCGCGCCCACGCCGAAGATCACGGGGCTGATGCCCTTGAGCTTCTTGAACTTGGCGGGCAGGAACAGCAGCACGCAGCCCACGAAGCAGAAGATGTACTCAAAGGGCAGATCAATGGACATCATCAGCACCGTCAGCGTGGTGCCGATGTTTGCGCCCATGATGCAGCCCACGGCCTGGCTCAGCGCCATCACGCCCGCGTTGACAAAGCCCACCAGCATGACCGTTGTGGCCGAGGAGGACTGCATCAGCACCGTGATGACAAAGCCCAGCAGCACTTGCAGGAAGCGGTTGGACGTGACCGTGCCCAGCAGATTCTTCAGCTGCTTGCCGGCTACGCGCTCCAGGCCTTCGCTCATGGTGTTCATGCCGAACAGGAACAGACCCAGACCTGCGAGGAGCTGCAGGATTACGCCCGGGAGCTGGGAGAGGCCGAATGGTTCCATATGTCATCCTCCGTTGCGTCGTTTCGTATCGGTGGAAAGCATGTGTGCGTCTGTGTTTTACACATACACAGACACAATAACTTTAACACAGATTTTGCGCAGAATCAACGGGGATTTTACAATCAGCCCTTTCTTTTGCTGATTTTCTGGTGATTATGCTTTTTATGGTTTATGTATGCTTCTTTTGGAGTGAATAGCGATTCCGCCTCTCCCGGCAGCAGGAAAAAAGGAAAGGCCGCCCCGGATGGGAGGCGGCAGGGTCAGCGGGACAGCTGTGAAGCAGCAGGGCGGTCCAGGAGGAAAATCACATTCGGGTGAGTGCGGAGGATGGAGGCCTGCCACTGCGGGGAGACCTCGCCTTCCAGGGCGTTGCGTACGGCCTCCGCCTTGTTGCTGCCGGTGGCCAGCAGCAGCACCTGACGGGCTTGCATGATGCTGCCGATGCCCAGGCTCACGGCATAGCGCGGCACTGTGTCCGCCGATGGGAAAAAGCGCTGGTTGGCAGCGATGGTGGAGGCGCTGAGCTGCACCCGGTGGCATCCGTAGATGAAATGCTTGCCGGGCTCATTGAAGCCGATGTGGCCATTGTGGCCGATTCCCAGCAGCTGCAGGTCAATGCCGCCCGCTTGCCGGATGGAGGCATCGTAGGCGCTGGCGGCAGCCTCCGGGTCGGCGGCGTTTCCATCCGGGATGTGGATGTTTTCCGGCGCCATGTTGATATGGCGGAACAGCTTCTCCCACATGAAGAAATGGTAGGAGCAGGGATGCTGCGGCGAAAGGCCCTCGTATTCATCCAGATTGAAGCTGACGGCCCTGGAAAAATCAAGATAACCCGCTTGGTGCATGGCAATCAGGTGCTGGTAGGTGCCCACGGGCGTGGAGCCGGTGGCAAGGCCAAGAACGCTGTCCGGCTTGTGCAGCAGCTGTGCGGCCATCAGCGTTGCGGCTGCATGGCTCACTTGCTCAGGCGAATCAAAAATATGGATCTGCATGGCGCCCTCCTACTGGTATCATCTGCGGGGTACTGTGAATACATTATAGACTGAAATGCGGTAAATATCAATGGAACATCATAATACAACCTGAGATTTTACAAACGGGCCGGATGCGGGGTCATCCCTCGCCCCCTTGACCTGTGCTGCAATCCGGTATACAATATGTAAACAGAATTTCCCCCGAAAGGATGAAGATAGATGAATTTTGCGTGCATTGGCGTTTGTCCCGGCGAGCTGCTGCTCCCCTCGTCCTGTGTACAGGTGGAAAAATGGGCCTGCGTGGCCTGTGACCAGTACACCTCCCAGCCGGAATACTGGGAAGAGGCGGCCCGCATCGTCGGGGATGCGCCCTCCTGCCTGAAGCTGGTGCTGCCGGAGTGCTACCTGAATGAAGCGGCGCAGCGCGTGCCGCAGATCCACCGGGAGATGGAGCGCTATGTGGCCGATGGCGTGCTGGATATGTCCGCGGACGCGGGCATGATGCTGCTGGAGCGCACCACCCAGAGCGGCAGCCGCCTGGGCCTTGTGTGCCTGGCGGATCTGGAAAGCTATGACTTCACGGGCCGCAAGTCCCTCATCCGCCCGACGGAGGAGACCATCACCTCCCGCCTTCCCCCGCGCCAGGCCGTCCGCCGGGAGGCGCTACTGGAATCGGCCCATGTGATGCTGCTGATCGACGATCCGCAGGACACGGTGATCGGCCCCCTGTACCGGCGCTGGCAGGGCGCCATGGACGCCTATGACTTCGAGGCCATGCAGGGCTGCGGCCATCTGCGCGGCAAGCGGATCACCAGCGATGAAGAACTGGCAGCCGTATGCCATGCCCTCACGGCCCTGATGGAAAAGCAGGGCGAGGAGCCCCTCCTCTTTGCCGTGGGCGACGGCAACCACTCCCTCGCCACGGCCAAGGCCCACTGGGAGGAGCTCAAGGCCCGCCTGTCCCCCGAGGCACAGCGCACTCACCCCGCGCGCTACGCCATGGTGGAGGTGGTCAACATCCACGATGACGCGCTGAAATTCGAGCCCATCCACCGCGTTGTGATGCATGTGGACGCGGATGAAATGGTGAAGGACTGGGCGGAATACTGCGTGCAGCGGGGCATGCGCCTGATCCTTTCCCCGGCGGAGGGAGCGGAGCGCTTCACCCTGCTTTGCGGTGATGAGGTGCGTGATGTGTACATCGCCGGCGCGTCCGATCCCCTGCCTGTGGCGACCCTCCAGCATTACCTGGACGATTTCCTGCGCCGCCACCCCGAGGCGGAGATCGACTATATCCACGGCGACGACGTGCTGCGCCGCCTGTCCGCCCGATCCGGCTGCGCGGGCTTCCTGCTGCCGCCGCTGGATAAGTCCGCCTTTTTTGCAGCCATCGACCAGCTGGGCACGCTCCCCCGCAAGACCTTCTCCATGGGCCACGCCAACGAGAAGCGCTGCTACATGGAGTGCCGCCGGATCCGGTAAGGCAAAACGCGTCTCCCGTCAGCAGAAATACAGGCGGGCGGGCAAAAACTTCTTTCCTTTTCAGGCGATATATGATACAATATTGTAGACTCGTACCGCGTTGCCCTGTGAATAGGATATTTTTCCGGCAATCGCGCGTGCTGTATGATGAATCCCCCCACTAAAGGAGGCGTCCGCCATGACTCAGAAGACCAGCAGCCGCAATCCCCTGCTGATCCCGCTGATCGTTGTGCTGCTGATCGCGCTTGTTGCGGTCGGTCTGCTTTTCATGCAGAACAACGAGCTGAATACGAAGATCGAAGATACGCAGACGACCCTCGCGCAGGCGAAGGACGAGCAGAGCCAGACGCAGAGCAGGCTGACCACCACGGAGGCGACGCTGGAGCAGACGCAGAGCGAGCTGACCGCCGTCACGGCGGACGCGGCGGCCCTGACCGAGGCCAAGATGGCCCTGGAGCAGAACGTCGCCAGCCTGACGGACAGCCTGGATGCTGCCAATGCGGATCTGGCGGCGGCCAATCAGGCCAAGGCTGCGGCGGAGGAGTCCATTGCGGAGCTGACCGCCCAGGCCCAGACCCTGCAGAGCGAGGTGGAGAGCCTCACGGGCGAATTGGCCACGGCCCAGAGCGAGCTGGCGGCTGCCGTGGCGGCCAAGGCGGAGGCGGATGATTCCATCCGCAGCCTCACGGCCAGCCTGAATGCGGCGGATGAAAACCTGGCCCGGGCGGCCGAGGCCAAGGCCGCTGCAGATCTGAGCATCAGCAGCCTGGAGGAGGAGTGCGCCGCGCTGGAAACCCAGCTGGGCGATGTGACCGGCCTCCTCACGCAGGCGCAGGCTGATCTGGACGCTGCCACCGCGGGCCGCGAGCAGGCGGACGCGATGATCGAGACCCTCACGGCTTCCCGCACGGAGCTGGAGGGTCAGCTGACGGCCAAGGAGGAGCAGCTGCGTCTGCTCAACGAGCAGCTGGAGGCGGCCGAGGCGGCGGCGGACAGCACCGTTGCGGCTCTGACTGAGGAAAAGACCGCCCTGGAGGCGGCGATCACCGAGCTGGAGACCTCCCTGAACGGCGTGAACACCGAGCTGGAGACCGCTGAGGCGGCTCTGGCGGCGGCGGAAGAGAGCATCGCCTCCCTCACCGAGGGCCGCGTGGCCCTGGAGGAGCAGGTCAATGCCCTCACCACCCAGCAGAACGACGCCAGCACCGCCCTGCAGGAGGCCAATGCGGCCCGCGAGCAGGCGGAAAGCAGCATCAGCGAGCTGACCACCGAGATGGCCGGCCTGCGCGAGAACGTGACGACCCTCACCGGGCAGCTGGCTGCGGCCAATGACGCGCTGGCGGCGGCGGAGATCGCCATGCAGGAGAAGGACGCGGTCATCAGCAGCCTCACCGAGGAGAAGACGGCCCTGGAGCAGCAGGTGGCGGAACTGAATGGTCAGCTGACCACCGCGCAGGAGGAGGCCGCGGCCAGCGCTGATGCGCTGACCACCGAGGTGTCCGGCCTGCAGGGCAGCGTGGATGAGCTGAATGTGCAGCTGAGCGACGCCCAGGCGGCCCTGGATACGGCCAATGCTGAGAAGGCCGAGCTGGAAACCACGCTTGCAACGACCGAAGCAACCCTGGCTGATACGCAGAGCACGCTTGCGACGACCGAAGCTGCCCTGACCGAAACCCAGAACACACTTGCGACGACCGAAGCGACCCTGACCGAAACGCAGAGCACCCTGGCGGCCACGGAGGCAACTCTGACCGAAACGCAGAGCACGCTTGCGACGACCGAAGCTGCCCTGACCGAAACGCAGAGCACCCTGGCGGCCACGGAGGCAACTCTGACCGAAACGCAGAACACGCTTGCGACGACCG
>JBGVOA010000073.1:0-18587 GCA_045126095.1 Christensenellales bacterium
ATTACTTCTTCGCGCGGGCGCCGATAACCTTCTCGGCAACGTTGCGCGGCACTTCCTCGTAGTGGTCGAACTGCATGGTGAACATGCCGCGGCCCTGAGTACGGGAGCGCAGGTCGGTGGTGTAGCCGAACATCTCGGACAGGGGCACGAACGCGTGGATGATCTGATCCTGCGCGCGGGCCTCCATGCCGTCCACACGGCCACGACGGGAGGACACGTTGCCCATCACGTCGCCCATGTACTGCTCGGGCACGATGATCTCGACCTTCATGACAGGCTCCATCAGCACGGGGTTCGCCTTCTCCAGAGCAGCCTTGAAGGCCATGGAGCCAGCGATCTCATACGCGGTGGCGGAGGAGTCAACGTCGTGGTAGGAGCCGTCAACGACAGCCGCCTTGAAGTCCACCAGCTCGAAGCCGTTGTAACCGGCCTTGGCAGCGCCCTGAATACCGGTATCGATGGGGGCGATGAACTCCTTGGGGATCACGCCGCCAACGATGCGGGACTCGAAGCTGTAGCCCTCGCCGGGCTCGGTGGGCTCGATCTCGATCCAGCAGTGGCCGTACTGACCGTGACCGCCGGTCTGACGGACGAAGCGGCCCTCGGCCTTGACAGCCTTGCGGATGGTGGCCTTGTAGGTAACCTGGGGCTTACCAATGTTCGCCTCGACCTTGAACTCGCGCAGCAGACGATCAACGATGATGTCCAGGTGCAGCTCGCCCATGCCGGCGATGATGGTCTGGCCGGTCTCCTGGTTGGTGTAGGTGCGGAAGGTGGGGTCCTCCTCAGCCAGACGCAGCAGAGCCATGGTCATCTTGTCCTGGCCAGCCTTGGTCTTGGGCTCGATGGCGACCTCGATAACGGGGTCCGGGAACACCATGGACTCCAGGATGATCTGGTGCTTCTCGTCACACAGGGTGTCGCCGGTGGTGGTGTCCTTCAGACCCACAGCGCCGCCGATCTCGCCGGTGTAGACCATATCCACCTCTTCGCGGTGGTTGGCGTGCATCATCATGATGCGGCCCATACGCTCGCGCTTCTGCTTGGTGGAGTTCATGACATAGGAGCCAGCCGCCAGGGTACCGGAGTACACGCGGAAGAAAGCCAGCTTGCCGACGAAGGGATCGACCATGATCTTGAACGCCAGCGCGGAGAAGGGCTCGTCATCGGAGGGATGACGCTCCAGGGTGATCTCCTCGTCGTCGGGGTCGGTGCCCTGAATGGCGGGAATGTCCAGGGGGCTGGGCATATAGTAGACCACGTTGTCCAGCAGGGGCTGAACGCCCTTGTTGCGGTAAGAGGTGCCGCAGCAGACGGGGTTCATGGTGCAGGCGATGGTGGCCTTGCGGATGGCGGCGCGGATCTCGTCCACGGTGATGGACTCGGGATCCTCGAAGAACTTCTCCATCAGCTCGTCATCGGTCTCGGCGACCTTCTCGACCATCTCGTCGTGGTACTGCTGCGCCAGCTCGAGCAGGTCGGCGGGAATCTCTTCCTCGCGGACGTCCTTGCCCTCGTTGTCGTAGTAGACCTCGGCCTTCATGGTGACCAGGTCGATGATGCCGCGGAAGGTGTCTTCCTTGCCGATGGGCAGCTGGATCGGCACAGCGTTGGCGTGCAGGCGATCCTTCATCATGTCAACGACGCGGAAGAAGTCAGCGCCGGTGATGTCCATCTTGTTGACGTAGGCCATACGCGGGACCTTGTAGGTCTCGGCCTGCTTCCACACGGTCTCGGACTGGGGCTCAACGCCGCCCTTAGCGCAGAAGACGGACACAGCGCCGTCCAGCACGCGCAGGGAACGCTCAACCTCAACGGTGAAGTCCACGTGACCGGGGGTGTCAATGATGTTGATGCGGTAGGTCTTATCGCGGTTCTCCGGATCGGTGGGATCGTGCCACACACAGGTGGTAGCCGCAGAAGTGATGGTGATGCCGCGCTCCTGCTCCTGGACCATCCAGTCCATGGTGGCGGAGCCTTCGTGGGTCTCACCAATACGGTGGGTCTTGCCAGTGTAGAACAGGATGCGCTCGGTGGTCGTGGTCTTACCGGCGTCGATATGAGCCATGATACCAATGTTGCGCAGCCGCTCAAGCGGATGACTACGAGCCATAAGTCTTTGCTCCTTTCAGCTATTAGCTGTCACGCGGAGCGCGCACATTCGCGCGCTCGGCCGTCGATAATGTCAAACAATACGCAGATACGCTTCGTTTGTGTATTACCAGCGGTAGTGAGCGAAAGCCTTGTTGGCCTCGGCCATACGGTGCATTTCTTCCTTACGCTTCACAGCGTTGCCGGTGTTGTTCATCGCGTCCAGCAGCTCGCCGGCGACGCGCTCGGCCATGGTCTTCTCGCCGCGCTTGCGGGAGAAGTCAACCAGCCAGCGCAGGGCCAGGGTCTGACGGCGCTCGGGACGGATCTCGATCGGGACCTGGTAGGTGGCGCCGCCCACACGACGGGCCTTAACCTCCAGAGAGGGGGCCACGTTGGCCATAGCAGCGTTGAACACTTCCAGAGCGTCCTTGCCGGTCTTTTCCTTCACCATCTCGAAAGCGTCATAGCACACGTTCTGAGCAACGCCGCGCTTGCCGTCGAGCATGATCTGATTGATGAACTTGGTCACAACCGTGGTCCCGTAAACAGGATCCGGCAGAACCTCGCGCTTGGGTACAAAACCGCGACGGGGCATAGTCAATACCTCCTGAAATTCGTCTGATACTTGTCGTTGTTTGCAGTCTGTGACGGGCAAGTCACATGGCCATGCCTTCACAGGCTGCGCATGTGGTTGCGGGGGGTCTTCGACCCTCTTTCGGGCCCTTCGACCCTCTTTCGTATCCCCGGTTGGGCGACCTCTCCCCTGCGGCGGCAAGTCAGCATCAAGCCGCTTCGGCCCGGTCAGGCCGTCAAACGCCATGCTCTGAGCAAACGTTCTTCCTTCCGGTTCCAAGGGAAGGAGCCCGTCCGCTCCGCATGCTGCGCGTCAGTCAGGGGCTGCGGGGGACACTCATGCAGCGTTCGTAATCTGTTGATTACTTCTTCGGGCGCTTGGCGCCGTACTTGGAACGAGCCTGCATACGCTTGGCCACACCGGCAGTATCCAGCGCGCCGCGGATGATGTGGTAACGGACGCCGGGCAGGTCGCGAACGCGGCCGCCGCGGATCAGCACAACGCTATGCTCCTGCAGGTTGTGGCCGATACCGGGGATGTAGCAAGTACCTTCGATACCGTTGGTGAGACGGATACGGGCAATCTTACGCAGAGCAGAGTTGGGCTTCTTGGGCGTCGTGGTCTTGACGCTCAGGCAAACGCCGCGCTTCTGAGGGCAGCTCTGCAGAATGGGCGCGGTAGACTTGTTGATCGCCTTCTCGCGGCCCTTGCGAACCAGCTGATTGATCGTGGGCATGAGAGCACCTCCAAATTTATATCCAAAAGATTCCGCAACCCTCGGACTCTTATTGGCATTGTTGATGGGGAACCTTTCCCCGGGTTACTTGAAGTAATCGATGATTGAATGAGGCGGTACGATGACGAATGAATTTTTCGTCAGATGCAATTGCAGGAATCGAAGGTTTACTGGAGGTAAATCGAGATTTCTGCAAGCAGCAGCTGGCGGAAAAGGCATCGTCAGCGGTACCGCTGAATAAATCAGCGATTACTTGAGCATGGCAGCGGCGGCGCAACCGATCTGCAGCCCGCAGGCCTTGCCCAGCTCCTTGCCGGTAGGCACCTTCACCGGACGCAGGCCCGCCTCCTCAGCGGCGCGAACCACCTTCTGGTAAAGGAACATATCGGTGTCCGAAGCGACGTACACGCGCGCAGCCTCGCCGGCCTTCAGCGCGCGGAGGACCTCCTTGCTGCCGACAGCCTTCTTCGCTGCAGCGGTAAGCTCGTTCATGGCGCTGACCTCCTTCAGGCGGAACTGTGTCCGCACACTTCATTTGTCTCGCGCAAGCATGCATGCACCTCAAAAGGGCACACTTCAACCCTAAAGCGCTCAACTCGTTTAGTGTATCATTTTTTCTTTCGCTTGTCAACACCTTTTGCAAGGAATTTTCCTTGATTTTAAGCCTTTTCTGCCCTCCTCTGCCATTTTTTCAGAATCGTTTTCGTGCACACAATTTCTGGCGTATCTACTCCTATAATTTTCACTGCACTTTTCATGTTTTTGCTCTGCAACGCATAGAATAGGCACAAAACCGCCCCGGAGGACGCCATGCGCCGCACCCTTCCGCTTCTTCTTGCCCTGCTTCTGCTGACCGGCTGCACAGTCGGAGACGCCTCTCCCAAAGGTACGGACGCACCGCCGCCCGGGGACATTCCTCTGCTCAATGTCTGGGTTGTGGAGGAGAACGCCCTCGTCCGTATGGACGTCGAAAGCTACGTCGCATGCGTCGTGGCTGGCGAGATCCCCTCCGATTGGCCCATGGAGGCCCTCAAGGCACAGGCGATCCTCGCACGCACCTTCGTGATGAAGTTCATCCGCGAAAAGGAGAGCCGCTACCCCGGCGCGGACATCTCCACCGACATCGCCGAGGCCCAGGCCTACGACGCATCCGCCGTCAACGAGCGCATCCTCACCGCCGTGCAGGAAACGCGCGGGCTGATCCTGCAAACAGCGGACGGCGCCATCCCCTACGCCTGGTTCCACGCTCACTCCGGCGGCACAACCGCCCTGGCCGCAGAATCGTTGGACTGGCAAGGCGCCGAACCCGTCCACACCCGCGTCGCCGCAGGCCTTGAAAGCCCCGACGCGCCCGATTCCGCCAAAGCCTGGGCCGCCGAATTCACCGCCGACGAGTTCCTCGCCGCCTGCCGCATCGCGGGCTATGCCGTCAACACTTGCCAGCAGGTGACCATCGCCGAGACCGGCCCCAGCGGCCGCGCCGTCACCCTCAACGTGGACGGAATGCGCGTGAATGCCGCCCGGCTGCGCATTTCTTTGGGAAGCACCCGCATGCGTTCCACCCTGCTGACGAAGCTGACGGCAGAGGACGGCGTCATCCGCATGGAAGGCCGCGGCTACGGACACGGCGTGGGCATGCCGCAATGGGGCGCATACGCCCTCGCGGAGGACGGCTGGTCAGCCGAGGAAATCGCACTTCATTATTATCAGAACGTGCAGATCGTCCGCGCATGGTAAAACTCCGCCGACAGCCCGAAAGCCGTCAGCGGAGTTTTCTACATTAATATATGCGTCATCAATACTTCACTTCCGAGGGGACGCGGTCAACCACCCAGGTCGTTCCGTCGGTGGTAAGGGTCACAAAGCCCGGCACCGTCCAGGCACAGGGCACGCCGCTGCGGGTGATGTACTTCTTTCCCTCGGTGCTGCGCTGATTGTTCGTCACCACATAGTACTCCGCGCCCACGGCGGCAGCGTACTCGTCAATCAGCTTCTCCAGGCCGTGGTGGGGGTACTTCAGGATGTCCGCCTTCAGCGCGTTCCCCTTGAGCGCCACATAGCGTTCCTGACCCGTCTTCTCCAGGTCCGCCGCCATCAGGAGCTTCCTGTCCCCGAAGGTCACCATGAATTGCGCCGAGCAGTCGTTCAGCTCGCTGCTCCTGCCCTCCAGCTTCCACACCTCGATGGTCGCGCCGCCAAGGGTCAGCACATCGCCGTCCGCATAATGCACCACGGGGATGCCTGCCTTCTGCGCATAGCCGACCGCCTTGGTCATGTGAGTGGTGTAGTTCTCGTCAAAGCATATCCACAGTTCGCCCACCTCAACCTCATTGATCAGGTCGCGGAAGCCGCCGATGTGATCCTCATGGGGATGGGTGTTGACCACGCGGTCGATGCGGGTGATGCCTAGCTGCTTGCACATGTTGATGATGCGCTTGGCCTGCCCCTGGGTGGCGCAGTCCACCAGCATGGTTTCGCCGCCGCAGCGCATGAAGATCGCGTCGCAGTTGAGAATCTGCGGGAAGATGACCTCCAGCAGCGCCGCATCCTGCGCAAAGGCGAAATCCGCCTGCACCTCCGGCGCATTGATGCGGTCGATCACCGCAGGCCGTTCCTCCTCCGCCGCAGCCGTCAAGAGCAGCATAAGCGCCGCCAGCAGCAGCACCGTCAACCGTTTGAGCATGTGTGCCTCCGTCCCCTTTTCATCCGAAAAGCTTCATTATATAGTGTTACCGCAGGGATATGGCAGAAAGTTTTCTATAAAAAAACGCGGAAAGGCATTGACATTCCCGCTCGCGTATGGTATTATTTAAAATTGCATCAGTATCTTTACTTGCTGCACGTTTTTTCCTGCGCTTTGTATTGTACACGGTTTTGCGGAAAAAATCAAGCACAAAATTTGCAGCCGGATCACCGGCGCAAAGAAAGACGCTGATCCACCATTGTGACAGCCAGTGCCTCCGGGCACAGGCAGAGCGCGCCGATACCGGTCGGACAGGAGACGCGAATGGCACGATGCCTTGTGAGCAACGGTTTTGCCCAACAGTAAGATATGAGCGCCCTGATTTGAGCTTCTTGAATCAGGAGTTTCGCTATGTCTTCCTGAAAATGGGTTTACCGGCTTTCAGGCCGCGCCGGTCTTCTTTCTTCATTTATATCGGCCAGACGTTAGAGGGGTGATTGCTATCTATGGCGCATGAGGTTGAAATGGGTAAGCTCCGCAAGCGCATGAGCTTCTCGCGCATTGACGAAGTTCTCGAGATGCCCGATCTGATCGAGGTGCAGAAGAACTCGTACCAGCGCTTTCTTGATGTCGATCTGCGGGAGGTCCTGGCGGACGCTTCGCCGATCACTGACTATAGCGGCACGCTGCAGCTGCGCTTTACGGATTACAAGCTGGGTGAGCCGAAGCACACCATGGAGCGTTGCCGTGAGCGCGATCTGACCTATGCCGCGCCGCTGTCCTTCGACTTTTCACTTTTGAACACCGAAACCGGCGAGCTGAAGCAGTCCACCGTGTGGGTGTGCGATTTCCCGCTGATGACCGAGAACGGCACCTTCATCATCAACGGTGCTGAGCGCGTCATCGTTTCTCAGCTGGTTCGCTCCCCCGGCGCGTATTTCTCCCGCACGCTGGACAAGGCTGGCGTTCCCCTCTATTCCGCCCAGATCATCCCCAACCGCGGCGCCTGGCTGGAGTACGAAACCGACTCCAACAACGTCATGTGGGTGCGTCTGGACCGCGCGCGCAAGCTGTGCCTGACGGTGCTGCTGCGTGCCATCGGCCTGGAGAACGACCACGACATCTGCGAGCTGCTGGGCGACGACGCCCGCCTGACCGCCACCCTGAACAAGGACAGCACGGTCACCGACGCGGCTGCCAAGCATCGCTCCCCCGAGCTGCAGGCCCTGCTGGAGATCTACAAGAAGCAGAAGCCCGGCGAGCCCGAGAGCGAGGAGAGCGCCCGCAACCTGTTCCACTCGCTGTTCCGCGATCCCAAGCGCTATGACGTGATGCGCGTGGGCCGCTATAAGTTCAACAAGAAGCTTTCCATCGCCAACCGTATGGCCCGCCATATGGCTGCGGCGGACATCGTGGATCCCCGCACGGGTGAGATCCTCGTCTCCGCAGGCGAGGTCATCTCGCTGGATACCGCCCGTCGCGCCCAGAATGCCGGCGTGAACGAGGTGTTCGTCCAGACCGAGGGCGGCGTGCGCAAGATCGTGGGCAACAACTTCGTTGACGCCCGCGAGTACCTGCCCTTCGATCCCGCCGAGGCCGGCATCAACGAGATGGTTCACCTGCCCACCCTGCAGGCCATCATCGCCAACACCGACGAAGCCCGCCTCAAGCAGACCATCGCTGACAACGTGCATGCCCTGATGCCCAAGCTGATCACCGATGACGATATCATCGCCTCCGTCAGCTACATCCTGGGCCTGCCCTACGGCATTGGCAATGTGGACGACATCGACCACCTGGGCAACCGCCGCCTGCGTTCCGTGGGCGAGCTGCTGCAGAACCAGCTGCGCATCGGCCTGAGCCGTCTGGAGCGCACCATCAAGGAGCGCATGGGCACGCAGGATACGAACGAGATCAACATCGTCAACCTGTTCAACCCCCGCCCCGTCAATGCTGCCATCCGCGAGTTCTTCGGCTCCTCCCAGCTGTCCCAGTTCATGGATCAGTGCAACCCCCTGGCTGAGCTGACCCATAAGCGCCGTCTGAGCGCCCTGGGCCCCGGCGGTCTGAACCGCGAGCGCGCCTCCTTCGAGGTCCGCGACGTGCATTATTCCCACTACTCCCGTATCTGCCCCATCGAGACCCCCGAAGGTCCCAACATCGGTCTGATCGGCTCCCTGGCGACCTATGCCCGCATCAATGAGTACGGCTTCGTCGAGGCGCCCTACCGCAAGGTGGACAAGCAGAACCGCCGCGTGACGGACAAGGTCGATTACATGACCGCCGACGAAGAGGATCTCTACCGCGTCGCCACCGCCACCGAGCCCCTGGATGACAACAACTGCTTCCAGAACGAACTGATCACCGTCCGCGATAAGACGGAGTATGTGCAGGTTCCCGGCACGCAGGTCGACTATATCGACGTGAGCCCCCGCCAGGTGGTTTCCGTCGCCACCGGCATGATCCCCTTCCTGGAGAACGATGACGCGACCCGCGCCCTGATGGGCTCCAACATGCAGCGTCAGGCTGTGCCGCTGCTGGTGCCCGAAGCGCCCCTGGTCGGCACCGGCCTTGAGTTCAAGGCTGGTCAGGACTCCGGCGTGGTCATCCTCGCCCGCGAGGACGGCGTGGTGGAGAAGGTCGCCGGCGACCAGATCGTCATCCGCGATGAGCATGGCGAGCGCCATGTCTACAAGCTCATCAAGTTCGCCCGCACCAACCAGTCCAACTGTGCCAACCAGCGCCCCGTTGTGCGCGCCGGTCAGCTGGTGAAGAAGGGCGACCTGCTGGCGGACGGCCCCGCCACCGAAAAGGGCGAGATCGCCCTGGGCCGCAACGCCCTGATCGGCTTCATGAACTGGGAAGGCTACAACTACGAGGACGCCGTCCTGCTGTCTGAAAAGCTGGTCAAGGAGGACATCTACACCTCCATCCACATGGAGGAGTTCGAGTGCGAGTGCCGCCACACCAAGCTGGGACCGGAGGAGATCACCCGCGATATCCCCAACATCGGCGATGACGCGGTGCGCGACCTGGACGAGAACGGCATCATCCGCATCGGCGCGGAGGTCAAGGCCGGCGACATCCTGGTTGGTAAGGTGACCCCCAAGGGCGAGACCGAGCTGACCAGCGAGGAGCGCCTGCTGCGCGCCATCTTCGGCGAAAAGGCCCGCGAGGTGCGCGACACCTCCCTGCGCGTCCCCCACGGCGAATGGGGCGTGGTCGTGGACGTGAAGGTCTTCAACCGCGAGGACACCGAGGAGATGAGCGCTGGCGTCAATCAGATCGTCCGCGTCTACATCGCTCAGAAGCGTAAGATCTCCGTCGGCGACAAGATGGCAGGCCGCCATGGCAACAAGGGCGTTGTGTCCCGCGTGCTGCGCGAGGAGGACATGCCCTTCCTGCCCGACGGCACCCCCCTGCAGATTGTGCTGAACCCCCTGGGCGTTCCCTCCCGTATGAACATCGGTCAGGTTCTGGAGGTGCATCTGGGCCTTGCCTGCCGCGCGCTGGGCTGGCACATCTCCACCCCCGTCTTTGACGGCGCAACCTATCCGGAGATCCGTGATTGCCTGAACAAGGCTGCCGACACCATGGCCGCCCCCTTCGACGAGACCGATCCCCACATGACCGAGTATCACTTCCACAACGGCGCTCCCCTGCGCCTGAACCTGAACGAGGAGGATCGCAAGCTGTTCATCGACGGCAAGATCCGCCTGCGCGACGGCCGCACCGGCAACTTCTTCGAGAACCCGGTCACTGTGGGCGTGATGTACTACTTGAAGCTCCACCACCTGGTTGACGATAAGATGCACGCCCGTTCCGTCGGCCCCTACTCCCTCGTCACGCAGCACCCTCTGGGCGGTAAGGCCCAGTTCGGCGGCCAGCGCTTCGGCGAGATGGAGGTGTGGGCGCTGGAGGCCTACGGCGCCGCCAACACCCTGCAGGAGATCCTGACGGTCAAGTCCGACGATACCGTCGGCCGCGTCAAGACCTACGAGGCCATCATCAAGGGCGAGAACATCCCCACCCCCGGTGTGCCTGAGTCCTTCAAGGTGCTCATCAAGGAGCTGCAGGCCCTGTGCCTGGACATCAAGGTGCTGGACGCGGACCGCAACGTCATCGAGATTCCCGAGCTGGATCCCGAGGACATGGTCACGCCCGAGCCCACCCGTCCCATGCGCGAGGAGGAGCCCGAGGAGGGCGGCTTCGAGCCGCTGCTGCCCGAGGGCGACGAGGAGGACGTGGATCTGCCCGACATCTTTGGCGACGATCAGTCCTTCGACTTCGGCGACATGGGCGACGAGCTGAGCATCGACGCCATGGGCGAGAGCGAGTTTGAGGATCTGCCCGACGACTTCGAGTAATCCCCTGCCATTTTATTGCGGCCACCCCGGCGGAACCCTCCGCCGGGCGCCGCTGCCGATATAGCCGGAATTCTTCCGGTACAGGGCTTCGGCCCGCTGGAGCACAGCCGGATCGCCGCGTTTTGACCGCTGCACCGGCCTCTGCTCAAGGTCAGCCGGGCTGACCACGACCGTGAAGGGAGCGTGAACCCTTTTGTTTGAACTGACCAACCTTGATGCAATCCAGATTGGCATGGCTTCGCCGGAGCAGATCCGCGAGTGGTCCCATGGCGAGGTCACCAAGCCGGAAACCATCAATTACCGCACCCTCAAGCCTGAACGCGATGGCCTGTACTGCGAGCGCATCTTCGGACCCACCAAGGACTGGGAATGTAACTGCGGCCAGTACAAGCGCATCAAGTACAAGGACAAGGAGAAGGTCTGCAATAAGTGCGGCGTGCAGGTCACCCGCGCCAAGGTGCGCCGCGAGCGCATGGGCCACATCGAGCTGGCCGCCCCTGTGAGCCACATCTGGTACTACAAGGGCATCCCCAGCCGCATGGGTCTGCTGCTGGAGATCTCTCCCCGCGTGCTGGACAAGGTGCTCTACTTCGTCAACTTCATCGTGCTGGATCCCGGCAACGCGAAGGTGACCGAGGTGAAGCTGCATGACCTGATCAACGACGATCAGTACCGCGCCATCATGGCCAAGAAGGCCCGCGGCGAGGACATCGGCGAGTTCCGCGCGATGATCGGCGCCGAGGCCGTGCAGACCATGCTGCGCGAGCTGGATCTGGATGCGCTGAGCGTGCAGCTCAAGGCCGAGATCGAGGCCCTGACCGCCAAGGAGCACAACCGCGACACCGAAGGCCAGAAGCGCGCCCGCGCCATCAAGCGCCTGGAGGTTGTCGAGTCCTTCCGCGCCAGCGGCAACAAGCCGGAGTGGATGATCCTCACCGTGCTGCCCGTCATCCCCCCGGATCTGCGCCCCATGGTGCAGCTGGACGGCGGCCGCTTCGCCACCTCCGACCTGAACGATCTGTACCGCCGCGTCATCAACCGCAACAACCGTCTGCGCCGCCTGCTGGAGCTGGGCGCGCCGGACATCATCGTCCGCAACGAGAAGCGCATGCTGCAGGAATCTGTGGACGCGCTGATCGACAACGGCCGCCGTTCCCGCCCCGTCACCGGCCCCGGCGGTCGCGCCCTCAAGTCCCTCAGCCACCTGCTGAGCGGTAAGCAGGGCCGTTTCCGTCAGAACCTGCTGGGCAAGCGCGTTGACTACTCCGGCCGTTCCGTTATCGTCGTCGGCCCCGAGATGAAGCTGCACCAGTGCGGTCTGCCCAAGGAGATGGCGCTGGAGCTGTTCAAGCCCTTCGTGATGCAGCAGCTGCAGGCCCGCGGCACCGCCGCCAACGTCAAGGCTGCCAAGCGCGCGGTGGAGAAGATGATCCCCGAGGTGTGGGACATCCTCGAAGACGTGATCAAGGATCACCCGGTTCTGCTGAACCGCGCCCCCACGCTGCACCGTCTGGGCATCCAGGCCTTCGAGCCCATCCTGGTGGACGGCAAGGCCATCAAGCTCCACCCCCTGGCCTGTACCGCCTTCAACGCCGACTTCGACGGCGACCAGATGGCTGTGCACGTGCCCCTGTCCATGGAAGCCCAGGCCGAGGCCCGCTTCCTGATGCTGGGCCACAACAACATCCTGAAGCCCCAGGACGGCAAGCCCGTTATGTCCCCCTCTCAGGATATGGTCATCGGCTGCTACTACCTCACCATCGAGAACCCCAACGGCAAGGGCGCCGGCAAGTGGGTCGTGAATGAGGACGGCAGCCGCGAGTGGCACGGCAAGACCTTCCGCAACCCCGCCGAGGCCCATATGGCCTACGCGCTGGGCGAGATCAGCCTGCAGAGCCCCATCCGCGTCCGCGTGGAGCGTGAGTTCAATGGCGAAAAGGGCACGAAGACCATCGAGTGCACCCTCGGCCGCCTCATCTTCAACGAGGCGCTGCCCCAGAACCTCGGCTTCAAGAAGCGCGAGTGCCTGGAGGATATGTTCGAGCTGGAGATCAACGAGCTGTGCGGCAAGAAGCAGCTGGGCAACATCGTTGACATGTGCTTCCGCTCCCAGGGCGAGCACAAGTGTGCGCTGGTGCTGGACGCCATCAAGGCGCTGGGCTACAAGTACGCCACCGTCGGCGCGCTGACGGTTTCCGTGGCGGACATCAAGATCCCGCCGATGAAGCAGCAGATGCTGGATGACACCGATATGAAGGTTGCCCGCGTGAACGAACTGTTCGCCGAGGGCCTGCTGAGCGAGGACGAGCGCTACATGCGCGTCATCAATCTGTGGAACTCCTGCACCCACGCGCTGCGCGATCAGATTCTGCCCAACCTGGATCCCTTCAACCCCATCCGTATGTTCACCGACTCCGGCGCCCGTGGTAGCGCGGCGCAGGTCTCCCAGCTGGCTGGTATGCGCGGCCTGATGGCCTCCCCCACCGGCAAGACCGTGGAGCTGCCCATCCGCGCAAACTTCCGCGAGGGCCTGAACGTTCTGGAGTTCTTCCTGTCTTCTCACGGCTCCCGTAAGGCTCTGTCCGATACGGCCATGAAGACCGCTGACTCTGGCTACCTGACCCGCCGTCTGGTGGATATCTCCCAGGAAGTCATCGTCCGCGAGGAGGACTGCTTCGAGTCCCGCGGCGTGCGTGTGGACGGCGTGTATGTCAGCGAGCTGATGAGCGGCAAGCAGTCCATCGAGTCCCTGGAGGAGCGTCTGCGCGGCCGCACCGCTGCGGAGGACATCGTTGATCCCGCCACGGGCGAGGTCATCGTGCGCCTGAACGACCCCATCGACCACGACAAGGCCCGCGTGATCGCCAAGGCCGGTATCACCCGTGCCTTCGTGCGCTCCGTGCTGACCTGTAAGACCGAGAACGGCGTCTGCGCGCGCTGCTACGGCCAGAACATGGCCCACGGCGGCAAGGTGGACGTGGGCGAGGCCGTCGGCATCATCGCCGCTCAGGCCATCGGCGAGCCCGGCACCCAGCTGACCATGCGTACCTTCCATACCGGCGGTATCGCTTCCGGTGAGGATATCACCCAGGGTCTGCCCCGCGTCGAGGAGCTCTTCGAGGCCCGCAAGCCCAAGCGCGAGGCTGTGCTGTCCGATATCGGCGGCAAGGTCTCCATCCAGCAGAACAAGGGCAAGAGCGAGCTGCTCATCACCGCGGAGGTGCCCACCTTCGAGAAGCGTGAGTACGCCGCCCGCCTCATCACCCCCGTCGTCAAGGATGGCGACACGATTGCCAAGGGCGATCTGCTCTACAACACCTTCGTGCCTCCGAGCGGCTCCCGCTCCATGACCGTCCGCGCCGAGATCGACGGTACCGCCAAGGTCACCCAATCCATCGGTAAGTGCGAGCTGGTCATCATCCCCGCGGATGAGAACGAGGCCAGCGTCTCCTACGTCAGCTCCATGGGCAACATCGTCGCCCGCCACGGCTCTCTGGTCACCCAGGGCGACGTTCTGGTGAAGGATATCCTCGTGCCCGGCAGCGCCAAGGGCTACACCCTCAAGAGCGAGCTGACCGGCCGCGTCTCCATGGCTCCCACCGAGACCGAGGTCACCCTCACGGTGGACGCCTCCGAGGGCGTGTACGAGCAGAAGTCCTACCCCGTCACCTACGGCAGCCGCCTGAAGGTGCAGGAGGGCGACTACATCAACCCCGGCGACATGCTGATCGAGGGCGCAATCAACCCCCACGACCTGCTGCGCATCCTGGGCACCAAGGCCGTGCAGGATTACCTGCTGCGCGAGGTTCTGTCCGTGTACCGCCTGCAGGGCGTTGCCGTGGCCGACAAGCACATCGAGATCATCGTCCGCCAGATGCTGCGCAAGGTTCGCGTGGAGGACAACGGCGATACCGATCTGCTGCCCGGCTCCCTGGTTGACCTCACCCGCTTTGAGGAGGCCAACGCCAAGGTCCTCACCGAGGCGATGGAGACCGGCAACCCGCATCCGCGCATGGCGTACTGCAAGCGCGTGCTGCTGGGCATCACCAAGGCCTCTCTGGCCACGGATTCCTTCCTGTCCGCCGCCTCCTTCCAGGAGACGAACCGCGTGCTGACCGAGGCCGCGATCAAGGGCAAGATCGATCCGCTGATCGGCCTGAAGGAGAACGTCATCCTCGGCAAGCTGATCCCCGCCGGTACCGGCATGCGCCGCTACAAGGGCATCGAGATCCGCGAGGTCGACAGCTTCTAAGCCGCATTCCCTGTTATTTCGCAGCCGCGCCGGGCCTTCCGGCGCGGCTGTTTTGTTGAGGTGCCGCCATGGCCATCACCCGCATCAACACCTACTCTGACTCCCGTTTCTCCCCCGAGACACTCCGCCAGCACGGCTGCTTTCTGGTGGACGGCACGCCCTGCGAGGTACGCATCGTCGCGGCGGATACCGCCGTGGTGACCGGCTGCCCGGAAAAGCATCTCGCTGCCCTGATTGAGGCCTTCCGCTTCAACGCGCCGCACATCACGCGTTTCCTGGACGCCAACGGCCAGCTGCTGACCCAGCTACCTCCGGTGGAGACCTTCCCCGTGCGCCTGCGGGATATTCAGCCCTCCCAGTTCTTCGTGGACGAGGAGAAGCTGGCCGCCGTGCGCACCTTCGTCCACCGGTCGGAGGACGTGATCGTGCCCGTCGCCGCGCATGGGCGCCGCTTCATCTCGCTGGACGGCCACACCCGGCTTTTTCTGGCTGCACAGCAGGGCTGGGAGACCGTCCTCGCCGTCCACGACACGGCAGACAGCGTGCTGCTGGCCTTCGCCGCCGAGGCGGGCAGGCGCGGCGTGCGCGCCCCGGCGGACATGACGGTGCTGTCCCATGGCGACTACGAGGTGCAGTGGAACGCCTTCTGCGACGCGTTCATCGCCAGCCTGCCGGACGCTTGACCCCATCCGCCGTGCATGATATAATGCCTCTGTATCCATCTGCCCGACCGACGGCCGCCGCCGTCAGATAGGAGGACGCAATGAAGAAGTACGATATCAGCCCCCTGCGCTGGCTGGAGCCGGTTCCCGCGCCTGCTGAGGAGCCTGCGTCCCCCTGCGATGCAGAGGAACAGGAGACCGAAGCACTCATCGACGAGCTGGAGGGCCGCCTGGACGAGCTGGAAACAGAGCTGTCCAATCTGGAAGCCGAGGAGCCGGACTACGAATTCAGCGACGCCCACTACGAGTGGGAGGACCGCATGGCCGAGCTGCAGGCCGAGATCGACGACGCGGAAGACGAGCTGGATGACCTGCGCGGCTGAGCACATATGAAAGCAATCGCTTAAGTGAAAGAAGGCAATCCCATGAACCTGATTCTCATCGGCATGCCCGGCTGCGGCAAATCCACCGTGGGCGTGGTGCTGGCCAAGGCCCTGGGCATGGACTTTATCGACAGCGACCTTGTCATCCAGAAGGTAACGGGCAAGCGCCTGTCCGCCATTATCGACGAGAGCGGCGACGCAGGCTTCCGCGAGGTGGAAAACCGCGTCAACGCCGACCTCACAGCCGAGAACAGCATCATCGCCACCGGCGGCAGCGTCGTCTACGGCGAGGAAGCCATGCGCCACCTGAAGCAGATCGGCACGGTGATCTACCTGAAGCTGAGCTGCGAGGCCATTGAGGAGCGCCTGGGCGACCTGCATGCCCGCGGCGTGTCCATCCAGCCCGGCTGGACGCTGCGCGACCTGTACAACGAGCGCATCCCGCTGTACGAAAAGTGGGCGGACATCACCGTGGACTGCGAAAAAATGATGCTGCGCGAGGTGGTGCACACCGTTCGCCGCCAGCTGGAGCAGCGCGAAGAGGCCGCCGCCATCGTCGACTTCCTCCTGCGGGCCAAGCGGGCCACCTACGCCGGCAAGGGCCCCGAAGCCGCCGCGTCCCGCCCCGCCAGCCACGACCTGCACTACCGGGAGGGCGCTCTGTCCTATATCGACAGCTACCTGGGCGGCGAGCGCTTCGCGGGCGAAGAAGCCGTGTGGAACGGCGATGCGCCAGTGTGGGCCATGAACTATGTCGGCCGCGTCACCGGCGAGGGCTTCTCCGGCGACTTCCTCAAGGCCGCCCTGCTGCGGGGCACGGCGGACATGCCCTGGCGCGGCCCCCGCGAATACCGCGAGGGCGAGTACGTCTACCGTTGCAGCGTCACCGGCGATTTCATCTGGTTCCGGGGCACGGAGACCATCGCATACCAGGGGCGCACGGTGTATGAGTGCCTCTTCCACGGCGGGAGCGTCCGCTGAAACGCCGCGCACAGGAGATTCACATGGCTGCAACGACAAATACGCCCATCCGCCTGGAGGCCATCGCAGGCCCTGACTGCCCTGATGTAATGGGCATCGACCGCAGCGACGTCAGCGAGGACTGGGTGGATTCCATCCCGGACATCATGGCGCTGCACCGCTATGGCCTGGAGCATCGCCTCATCGGACACACCTACGCCATCTACGAGGGCAGCGCCTGCGTCGGCATGCTGCTCATCGGAGAAGGCATCCCCTGGGCCTGCGATCCGCCGGAGCTTCGCGGCATTCCCTTCTACCGCCTCATGGGCTTTGTGGTCGACCGCCGCTGCCGTGGACGGGGCATCGGGGCCCAGGCGCTGGAGATGGCCATCGCTGCCATCCGCGCCGAGTTCGGGCCACGCCCCATCGTTCTGGCCGTTCAGGAGGATAACCACCGCGCCATGCGCTTCTACGAGGCCCACGGCTTCATCCGCAATTCCGCACGGGATGAGGACGATGTGTATTTCCTCCGCTACCAATGAGCCATCTGCAAATCCCCGGTTCGTCCGGGGATTTTTGCATATTCATGCAGCATTCCATGCATTTTCGTCAACCGAACACCCATTCCATGTTCCCCTTGAAGAATTCCGGAAACCGTGGTATAATAAGGTGTTGTGCTATATCCCTTCCCGCCGGTCACACCCGTCCGGCGGATTCCCCGAAGAAGGAGTTCATATACATGGCTAAGCAATACGACGCCGGTCAGCTGACGGTGCTGGAGGGCCTGGAAGCCGTCCGCATGCGCCCCGGCATGTACATCGGCACCACCTCCACCCGCGGTCTGCACCACCTGCTGTGGGAGATCGTCGACAACGCCATCGACGAGGCCAGCAACGGCCACGCCAATGAGATCAAGGTGACGCTGCACAGCGACGGCTCCGCCTCCGTATACGACAACGGCCGCGGCATGCCCGTGGACGAGCACCCCACCATGCACATCTCCGGCGTGGAGGTCATCTTCACCAAGCTGCACGCCGGCGGCAAGTTCAACAACGACAACTATGCCTACTCCGGCGGTCTGCACGGCGTGGGCGCATCGGTGGTGAACGCGCTGTCGAAGTGGCTGACGGTGGACATCTACCGCGATTTCTCCCATCACTTTATCCGTTTCACCTCCACCACGGACGAGAAGGGCAAGTGCCACGCCGGCATCCCGGATGCGCCGCTGGAAAAGGTGGGCAACACCCGCAAAAAGGGCTCGCTCATCCGCTTCCTGCCGGACGATACCATCTTTGAGGACGTGCGCTTCAACGGCGACACCGTCTCCCGCCGCCTGCAGGAGCTGGCCTACCTCAACCGCGGCCTCAAGATTGTCTTCGTGGACGAGCGCGTGAAGGACGCAGACGCCCGCGAGAAGGTCTTCTGCTACGAGGGCGGCATCCTCGATTACGTCCGCTACCTCAACGACGGCAAGACCGCCATGCACGAGGAGCCCATCTTCATGGAGGGCACGAAGGACGGCGTGATCTGCCGCGCGGCCATCCAGTATACCGACGGCTATACCGAGAGCGTCTTCTCCTATGTCAACAACATCCCCACGGGCGAGGGCGGCAGCCACGAAACCGGCTTCAAGGCCGCCTTTACCAAGATGCTCAACGACTACGCCCGCCGCATCGGCGCGCTGAAGGAGAACGACGCGAACCTCTCCGGCGAGGACTTCCGCGAAGGTCTGACCTGCGTGCTGACCACCATGGTCAAAAATCCCCAGTTTGAGGGCCAGACCAAGGGCCGCCTGGGCAACAGCGAGGTGCGCCCGGCGGTGGAAGCCATCATTACGCAGAACCTCACCGACTGGCTGGAGAACCTCAAGAACCAG
>JBGVOA010000074.1:0-1411 GCA_045126095.1 Christensenellales bacterium
CATCACCGGGATGATGGGTGCAACCGGCACCACAGGGATATTCACTGTGGGGGCAGCGACGGCCTCCTGCACAGATTCCTCCTCCACGGCTTCTTCCGCCGCAGAGATTTCCAGCACAGGGATTTCCTCCACAATCACAGCATCCTCCACAGGGGCGGCAACCTCCAGAACCGGAGCCTGCACCTCAGGTTCGACCGCAGAAGCGGCCTCCCGGTGCATTTCAGCAGCTGTGGCTGCGGTGGTCAGCGCCACCGGCTTTTCAACCGCATAGGGGGATTCAGTCACATTGTCCTCGGTGTTTTCCACCATCACGCGCACTTCGTGGACGTCCACGCCCGTGCAGGTGCCTACATACTGCTTGATCTGCTTCTGCAGCGCGCCCACCGCCAGGGGGATGTTGACGCCGGCAGTCTCCTCGATATTCAGCAGGATGACGATGCCATCCCGGCGCTCGACCACATTGATCTCTGCGCTGGCGACCACCTCATGCTGCCTGACGCAGGTTTGCACCAGGCCTTCGATGGACTTGACCGACACACCGATCATGCCGTTTTCGCCCTTCTGCATCACAAAGCCCTTGCGCTTGGCAGACCGCTTTCCGGACAGCATCAGCAGGCAGCATGTGCCAAGGACGAACAGCAGCAGCGCGCCCAGCAGCGTGATCAGCACCGCCACGGGCGAGCCTGCGTTCAGCAGCTGACCAATCTTCGCCGTCACAGGCACATGGAAGAAGGTTTCCGCCAGCGCGCACAAGCCCAGCCCCCACAGCGCAATGCCGCCAAGGGCCGCCAGAATGCGAATCATAATATGCTTTTTCATCAGGAACGACGCTCCTTTCACGCCTGTGTGCAGCGGAATACTGCTGCACCTTTCATGTCAGAAACGTATGCGCTCAGGCGTCCGCAGTTTCTTCCGCAGCAGCTTCCTCAGCAGCAGGAGCCTCCACCAGGGGCGTTTCCACGGGCGCGGGCTCCAGCACGGCGTTCTGCGCGCCGGCGTCGATGGCCTTGTTTTCCTTTTCGAAGCTCACGCCCTGCACATGCACGTCCACGCGCACCACATGCAGACCGGTCATCTCCTCGATGGCCTTGCGCACAGATTCCTGGGCATCCTGGGCGGCCTTCTGGATGGGCTTGCCGTATTCCACGGTCACATACAGGTCCACGGTGGCTTCCTCAGTACCGATCTCAACCTTCACACCCTTGGTGATGTCGCGCTTCTTCCCCAGCAGATTGCCATTGGGGACGCTCACCATGCTGGCGATACCCTCCACCTCGGACGCGGCCACACCAGCGATGATCGACACCACCTCGTTGGAGTAGATGATGTTGCTGCCGGGCTCCAGGTCATTCACATCAATGTTCATAGGAAGCGTATCCTTCTTTGCCATAAAAACTGCACCTCCTGAATC
>JBGVOA010000075.1:0-16428 GCA_045126095.1 Christensenellales bacterium
TCCATGGGCGCTCCCACTGCCTGCGAGAACGCCGGCATCCCCAACGTGTCCTACAACGGCTCCACCGTGGCTTCCTGCCCCAACACCTTCATCGTGTCCTCCCGCATCAACTGGGCTCCCTACTTCCAGTACATCGTGAACAAGACCATTGCGGGTGAGGCCATCGACACCGACTGGACCGGCACCATCGCCACCGGCTCTGTGGTGCTGACCGACGTCAACACCGCCGCTGCCGCCGCCGGCACCGTGGAAGCCATCGCCGAGGCCAAGGCCAAGCTGGAAAAGAGCGAGATCAAGGTCTTCAACACCGCTGCTGATAACTTCATCACCGTGGGCGGCGAGAAGCTTGCGAGCTACATGGCTGACGTGGATACCGACGAAGCCTTCGCCAAGGATACCGAGGCTGTTTCCGCCGGCTACTTCCACGAGTCCGAGTACCGCTCTGCTCCCTACTTCGACGTCCAGATCGACGGCATCGAGCTGCTGAACGCCAAGTTCTGATTTCTCTGAACCATCCTGCTTGGGCTGCCCCTTCACCGGGGCAGTCCAGGCAATTTTCAGTATTACGGAGGGTACGCTGTGGAAAAGAAAGTCGCTCTGAGCATGCGCGGCATCACCAAGCGTTTCGGCAGTGTCGTCGCCAACAACAATGTTGACCTGGATGTGTTCGAGGGTGAGATCCTGGCCGTGCTGGGTGAAAACGGCTGCGGCAAAACCACGCTGATGAACATGCTGGCCGGCATCTATTATCCCGACGAGGGCCGCATCTATAAGGATGGCCAGGAGGTGGTCATCCGCTCGCCCAAGGACGCCTTTGCGCTGAAGATCGGCATGATCCATCAGCATTTCAAGCTGGTGGACATCTTCACAGCTGCCGAGAACATCGTGCTTGGCCTGCGTGAGGAGGGTAAGTACAACCTCAAAGCGGTCAACGAGCGGGTTGCCCAGCTGGCTGCAAGGTACGGCTTCCATATCGATCCGCAGAAGAAGATCTACGATATGTCCGTGTCGGAAAAGCAGACGGTGGAGATCATCAAGATGCTCTACCGCGGCGCGGATATCCTCATCCTGGACGAGCCCACGGCCGTGCTCACCCCGCAGGAGATCGACCGGCTGTTTGCCGTGCTGCGGGCGATGAAGGCAGACGGCAAGTCCATCATCATCATCACCCACAAGCTGCATGAGGTGCTGTCCGTCTCCGACCGCGTGGCGATCCTGCGCAAAGGCGAGCACATCGCCACGGTGGATACCGCCCAGGCGACGGAAAGCAGCCTGACGGAAATGATGGTGGGCAAGAAGGTCAGCCTCAACATTGACCGCATCGAGCCCGTCAACCCTGAAACCCGTCTGGAGATCAAGCACCTGAACTGCCTGAGCCCGGAAGGCCTGCCGGTGGTCAAGGACGTCTCCTTCACCGTCAACAGCGGTGAGATCCTGGGCATCGCGGGTATCGCGGGCAGCGGTCAGCGCGAGCTGCTGGAGGCCATCGCCGGCATGCAGCCCATTTCCAGCGGTGAAATCATCTTCACCAACCCGAAGAAGGGCCGTCCCGTCACCTTCTTCCACAAGACCCTCAAGAAGGTCAAGCAGCTGGCAGCGCAGAATGCCTTCCATGACTGGAATGGCAACCCTGTGTCCTTCAGCGGGTTGAGCAACGCTGTTATCAAGCGCCTGGTGGGCAGCGGCGAAGTGCTTTTCAACGAGGACGAGATCATCGACCTGCGCAACCGTACGCCCCTGGAGATCCGCGAGCTGGGCATTCGCTTGTCCTTCGTCCCGGAGGACCGCCTTGGCATGGGCCTGGTGGGCAGCATGGGCATCACCGACAACATGATGCTGCGTTCCTACCGCAAGGGCCATGCGGGCTTTGTTGACCGCAAGCAGCCCCGCAAGCTGGCGGAGGAGATCGTCCAGGAGCTGGAGGTCAATACCCCCGGTGTGAACACCCCCGTGCGCCGTCTTTCCGGCGGCAATGTGCAGAAGGTGCTGGTCGGCCGCGAGATCGCCTTTGCGCCCAAGGTGCTCATGGCCGCCTATCCCGTGCGCGGCCTGGACATCAACTCCTCCTACACCATCTATCACCTGCTGAACAAGCAGAAGCAGAATGGCGTGGCCGTGATCTTCGTCGGCGAGGATCTGGACGTGCTGATGGCGCTGTGCGACAAGATCCTGGTCATCAACTCCGGCGCGATCACCGGCATTGTGGACGCACGCACCACCACCAAGGAAGAGCTGGGCCTGCTGATGACCAAAACCGACGCCCGGAAGGAGGCAGACCAATGAGCGAACGGAAGAACAACGCCGTCCACGAGCCGCTTTTCCATCTGGCAAAGCGCCCGGCCATCGAGCCCTGGAAGGCCTGGCTGATCCGCATCGCAGCGGTGGTGCTGGGCCTGGCAATCTGCGGCCTGGTCGCCTTCTGCCTGAGCGATAAGCTCCAGGAGGGCAAAAAGTCCCTGGCGGATTTCTACTATTGCTTCATCGACGGCTCCTTCACCACCAGCCGCAGGCTTTGGAAGTTCATGAAGAACGTGGCGGTGCTGCAGTGCATCTCCCTGGCGGTGACCCCCGCCTTCCGCATGCGCTTCTGGAACACGGGTGCGGAGGGCCAGACCCTCATGGGCGTGTGGGGCGCCATCGCGGTGGCGTTCTACCTGGGCGGCGAGGTGCCGGACTGGCTGCTGCTGGTGCTGATGTTCGCCGGCGCGCTGCTGTGCGGCGCGATCTGGGCGCTGATCCCCGCCGTATTCAAGGCCAAGTGGAACACCAACGAAACGCTGTTCACCCTGATGATGAACTATGTGGCCATCCATGTGGTGGAATACTTCCTGGTGGTGTGGGTGCCCAGCGGCTCCTCCTCCCTGGGCAAGCTGCCCTTTGGCAGGCTGCCCTCCTTCGGGCATGATTATCTGCTCATCATCCTGATCGTGCTGGCGCTGACGGCGTTCATGTATGTATACCTGCGCCACAGCAAGCAGGGCTACGAGATCAGCGTGGTGGGCGAGAGCGTGCGCACGGCACAGTACAGCGGCATGAACGTGAAGAAGATCATCATCCGCACGATGCTGGTCAGCGGCCTGCTGTGCGGCCTTGCGGGCTACCTGATCGGCGCGGGCCTGGATCAGTCCATCACCACCGAGTCCGTGGGCGGTCAGGGCTTCACGGCCATCATGGTCTCCTGGCTGGCGGGCTTCAACCCCCTGGTCATGCTGCTCACCTCGGGCCTGATCACCCTGCTGGATCAGGGTGCGGCCCAGATCTCCCAGGATTTCGCCGTCCGCGGCGCCTTCCCGGACGTCATTGAGGGCATCATCCTCTTCTTCATCATCGGCAGCGAGTTCTTCATCAACTATCAGGTGATCCCGCGCAGAAGCGGTCATGCGGCGGAAAAGGAGGTTGTCAAATGAATATCTGGCTGAACTTCCTCATTGACTCCCTGGCCTTTGGCGCAACCTTCATGTACGGCTCCACGGGCGAGATCATCACGGAAAAGAGCGGTCACCTCAACCTGGGCATCCCGGGCGTGATGTGCATGGGCGGCGCAGGCGGCTGCCTGGTGCTGAACCTGATCGGCAAATCCGGCCTTCCGGGTTTCCTGATCGTCCTTCTGGGTATCCTGGGCTCGGTCGCCATGGCCATGCTGATGGGCCTGATCTACAGCTTCCTCACCGTGACCCTGCGCGCGAACCAGAACGTGACCGGCCTGGCGCTGACCACCTTCGGCGCGGGCCTGATGAAGGTCATCATGAGCAAGCTGGATGCAACGGTCTACCTGGTCGGCCCGAAGATGCTGTACCGCTGGCCCTTTGCCGGTCGCACCGACGCACTGCAGTGCCTGGGCGTGCTGTTCTTCCTGGCGGTAATCATCGCGCTGGCGGCCTCCTACATCCTGTACCGCACCAAAATCGGCCTGCACCTGCGCTCCGTGGGTGAAAGCCCCAGCACGGCTGACGCGGTGGGCATCAACGTCACCCGGTACAAGTATGCAGCCTCCTGCATCGGCAGCGGCATCGCAGGCCTGGGCGGCTTCTACTACATCATTGACTACATGGCCTCCCAGGAGGCCTACCTGAGCCTGGAGGCCTTCGGCTGGCTTTCCATCGCGCTGGTCATTTTCACCCTGTGGCGGCCGCACATGACCATCATCGGCTCGATCATCTTCGGTCTGCTCTTCAGCTGCTCCAGCTACATTGCCAACATCAGCTGGATCGAGGTCACCATGGCCACCAAGCCCCTGCTGAAGATGCTGCCCTATGTGTTCACCATTGCCGTGCTGATCTTCACCAGCATCCGCAACAAGAAGGAGAATCAGCCCCCGGCGTCCCTGGGCATGTCCTATTTCCGCGAGGAGCGGTAACCAAAAAAGAGAGGCAACGCTGCCTCTCTTTTTTGTATGCAAATCAGGGTCACTTCTGCTCCCGGAAGGTGATTTCGCCCGTTTCGGCGTCCATCGCGTCCACGATGGCCAGGGATTCCACATGATAGCCCAGGTTACGGATGACACGGCCGCCGATCTGGAAGCCCTTCTCAATGACGATGCCGCAGCCCTCCACGATGGCGCCTGCGGACTCAACGATGGAAATCAGGCCCTGCAGCGCGCAGCCGTTGGCCAGGAAATCGTCAATGATGAGCACATGCTCGCCCTCGCCCAGGAACTTCTTGGACACGATGACCTGATTCCGGTTCTTGTGGGTGAAGGATTCCACCTCAGCCACGTACATGTCGCCATCAATGTTGATGGACTTGGACTTTTTCGCAAAGACCATGGGAACGCCAAACTCCTTGGCGACAAAGGCCGCAATGCCGATGCCGGAGGCCTCGATGGTCAGCACCTTGGTCACCTGCTTGTGGCCAAAGCGGCGCTTGAATTCCCGACCGATCTCCTCCATCAGGCTGATGTCCATCTGGTGATTGAGGAAGCTGTCCACCTTCAGGACATTTCCATTCTTCACAACGCCGTCTTTCACGATCCGCTCTTCCAGAAAATTCATTGCAGTGCTCCTCCCTTGTATCTCTTACTTTACGATATTCCTTGCCACATGTACGCCGCTGGCGGAGGCGTGGGACAGCGAATGGGTGATGCCGCTGCCGTCGCCGATGATATACAGGCCGGGATAGCAGGTCTCCAGCTGCTCGTTGACCTTCACTTCCATGTTGTAGAACTTGACCTCAACGCCATAGAGCAGCGTATCGTCGTTGGCAGTGCCGGGAGCCACCTTATCCAGCGCGTAGATCATTTCGATGATGCCATCCAGAATGCGCTTGGGCAGGACCAGGCTCAGGTCGCCGGGGGTGGCGTTGAGGGTGGGGGTGATGAAGGCCTCGCTGATGCGGCTGGGGGTGGAGCGGCGACCACGGATCAGATCGCCAAAGCGCTGGACGATCACGCCGCCGCCCAGCATGTTGCTCAGGCGGGCAATGGATTCGCCATAGCCATTGGAATCCTTGAAGGGCTCGGAGAAATGCTTGGCCACCAGCAGCGCAAAGTTGGTGTTCTCGGTCTGCTTGGCAGGATCCTCATAGCTGTGGCCGTTGACGGTGATGATGCCGTTGGTATTCTCATTCACCACCGCGCCCTTGGGGTTCATGCAGAAGGTACGCACCTTGTCGCCGTACTTCTGCGTGCGGTAGACGATCTTGCTCTCATAAAGTTCATCCGTCAGGTGGGCAAAGACCGCCGCAGGCAGCTCCACACGCACGCCGATGTCCACGCGGTTGGAGTGGGTGGGGATATCCAGCTCCCTGCAGACCTGCTCCATCCACTTGCTGCCGCTCCGGCCGACGGAAACGATGCACTGGTCGCAGCTGTAAGACGCATCCCTGCACTTGACCGCGTAGCCGCCCGCGATGATCTTGACCGCCTGCACGGGCGTATCGAAGAAAAACGTCACCTTATCCTGCAGATACGCATAGAGGTTCTCCAGCACGACATAGTTGATGTCCGTGCCCAGGTGGCGGACGGAAGCGTCCAGCAGGTGCAGGTCATGCTGGATGCACAGCGTCTTGAACCGGCTTCCGGCAGTGGAGTAAAGGCGGGTGCCCTCACCGCCGTACTTCAGGTTGATCTCATCCACATAGCGCATCAGTTCCAGCGCCCGCTTCTTCCCGATGAACTCATACAGCGTGCCGCCAAAGTCGTTGGTGATGTTGTACTTGCCATCGGAGAACGCACCGGCGCCGCCAAATCCGCTCATGATGGAGCAGCTCTTGCAGCCAATGCAGGTCTTTATCTTATCACCATCAATGGGACAGCGCCGCTTATTCAGCGCATGACCGGCCTCAAAAACGGCAACCTTCATATCAGGCTTGCGCTGCAGCAACTCATAGGCAGCAAAAATACCACCCGGGCCAGCGCCGATGATAATCACATCATAATCCATGCAAATCCCTCCTTGCTGCAATCTAAGCAGGCCATCGATGCATCCGGCACGAAGCTCGTCCTGTTCATATCCTCCTGTGCAGATGCATCCCAACCCCGTATAGTATATCATACAGAATGCGTTTTGTCACTCTGTTCGCCGCCGGGCTTCAAACAGATTTTCCTCCGTTTTTCCATCCGGCTTCAGATGAACAGCAAACGGGGGGATGATTGCGCCGCGCCGTTTATCCGACCGCTGCGCAGCCATCCCCTCTGCAGCCGCAAAGGCCTGTTACTCAAATCCGCAACTCGTCAGGTACTGATAGCTGCGGCGCAGGCACTCGATGGGGTCCTCGCCGTTGCAGTCGTCCTGCTCAACGAGCATGAACTGCGTTCCACTTTCTTCTGCTTTCGCGAAAACCCGGTCAAAATTGATGTTGCCCTCGCCGATGACGGCCATCTTCCGGCCGTAGGCGTAGTCCTTGAGGTGGATGACAGGCACGCGCCCCGCGAGGTTCGCGATCCACTGCGCCGGATCGCCGCCGCCCGCCTGCACCCAGAAGGTATCCAGCGTGAAGCCCATGTCCGCCGCCGGAATGGCCTCCGCCAGCCGCTCCAGGATGATCTGCCTGCCGTCGGGCGTGCGCTTGAACTCCTGATCGTGGTTGTGGTACATGAAGTAGCGGCCGCCCTCGCGGATCTTCCGGGCGATAGCCGGGTAGGTGGCCATGAAGGCCTCGTAGGTGTCCGTCTCGTTGAAGGCGTACCAGCCCAGGCCGATGTTCGGGCAATCAAAGACGTGGTGATCCGCGATGACCTGCGGCAGTTCGCCCGTCAGGCGCGGCACGGGGATGTGGGTCAGCACGCAGCGAAGGCCGTTCGCGTCCAGCTGCTCGCGCAGCCACTGCGCCTCATAGGGGCAGGTGCCGGAGATTTGCACGGTTTTGTAGCCGATGTCCGCCACCTTGCGCAGGGTCAGGGCGAAGTCATCGAGGGTTTGACACTGGTTGCGGACGGTGTAGAATTGTGCGCCGATCTGCATGGGGATACCTCCTGTCATTCGGTCTTTTCATCCGCATCCACCCAGTACGGGATGATGCGGAGCTTCTGCCTTGGGCTGCTGTGATGGGCCTCTCCCGCCGGGTTTTCCATCGGGATGACCCAAACATGCGTGATTTCCGATCGATTCAGCTCATTATTTTTGAACGTGCCGCCAGTGAAGGTCAGGCAAAGCCGGAATTCATTGGCGCTGCTTATATCATACGCCTTTTTCGTGCGCGCCAGAGGCGACTCCGGGTTGACGCCCCGGAAGATGGGTGCATCCGGGAATTCAACTTCCCAGCCCTTTCCGCCATCCTTGAACGACACGCGGCGCGGCACAGCCTTTGCCTCATATTCCACCGGAGCGGGATGGCCGCAGTTCTTGTTCAGCGTATTATCCAGGTGCGCACAGGCACAGCGCCAATCCTCCGCGTCATAGCCCTCAGCCATCATCAGCACGCGGATGCCCTTCCCCGCGCCGCCGCAGGGCTTGACACTCATACCGATGGAATTACCATAACCACCGCAAACCAACGTGAAGGCCGGCGGCGCATCCTCCGGCATCATCAGCGGCACCGCCTCCTGCCCCGGCAAGTCAAGCCCCAGCACCGCAAAGGGCTCCGCATCCTCGTCCACGAACAGGGCCTCCGCCGTATACCCGAACAGCGCCGCCATCTCCTGCGCGGCTGATTCGGAGAAGATCCGCTCCTCATCGTCCACGGCGAGGATGCGCCGGAACTCCGCCCGAGCCGCCTCGTCCGGCAGCAGCGCATCGAATACGGACAGCTCCTCGCTGTCGGTCATCGCGTCGTCATCCTCGTCGAAGCCCACGTGGACGTGCTGCACCTTTGCGCCGTCCGTTGCGGCAACATAGAGGAAGTCGCTGTCGAAGTTCATGAAGTACAGGATGGGCGTGTGCATTTCGGCGGAGAGCTGGCGCAGCAGCTCCGTCTGCGCATCAAGGTCCTCCGGCATCTCCAGCGCGATGGTCAGCCACGCGCTCTTTTTGTCGTGGTGCAGGGGCAGCGCCAAAGCAGCGTCCTCTGCGCTGGCCGCCTTCTGATACCCCAGGTTTTCCATACCCTCACGGATGGCTTTGCGGGTTTGGGGCGCCGTACCGGTTTTCTTCACCAGCGCGGCGGCGATTGTGTAACCCATATGCACCTCCAAATACACATCGTCTTTCCTGTATTGTAGCAGATACAGCACAGGTTTTCAATGCATCCGCCGGCAAAAAGAAGGGCCGCCAGCCCGAAAGCCAGCGGCCTGTTCAGCCTTACTCTTCCACGCGGGTCAGGGTCATCACAAAGCCCCTGCTGCCGTCGCTCTCCAGGTGGCCGTCCACCAGGTAGAAGTCCAGCGGGTCGTCGTCGATGGTGACGGTAACATGAGTGCCCACAGCCATCCAGAGACCGGTCAGCTGCTCGTAGCCGTTGTTGGCCCAGGCCGTACCGTCCGCATGCAGGTCGATGATCATGGTCAGGCCGGCAGCCGCCAGCTCTTCCGCCTCCTTGACCTCCCCGTCCATGGCCATGCTGGTCAGCACCCAGTGACCCACGAATTGAGCAGCAACGCCCGTAAGCACAACCTCTTCCACGTCGCCCGTGCGGGTCAGGATGATCACTTCGTCACTGCCATCGTTGCTGCGCAGTTGGCCATCCTGCAGCAGGAAGGGCATTTCGGAACCCGCAAGGGTGATGGTGACGGTCTCGCCATCAGCAGCCCAGCTGCCCTCGGCCAGCGTGAAGCCATTTTCGCCGCTGGCACTGCCATCCGCATACAGCTCAACAGTCATGGTGACGCCCATTTCCGCCAGCGCCCCGGCGTCCTTGACCTCCTCGCCCATGATGGCGCCGGTCAGCTCCCAGCGGCCCACCAGATCCTCGGGAGCAGCCGCCTGCTCCACGTCGCCCGTGCGGGTCAGGGTCATCACAAAGCCGATGCTGTCATCGCTCTGCAGCTGGCCGTCCACCAGGTAGAAATCCAGCGGATCGCCCTCAAGGCTGATGGTGACACAGTTGCCCGACACAGTCCACTCACCCGGCATCTGCGCGTTGCCACTGACTGCATCCAGAGTGCCATCGGCGTACAGGTCGAAGATCATGGTCATGCCGGCGGCCTCCAGGGCTGCCGCGTCCACAACCTGATTGCCCTGCGCCATGCTGGTCAGCTCCCAGCGGCCCGGAATGGCAGTCTCGTCCGCCTGTTCCACGTCGCCCGTGCGGGTCAGGATCATCACAAAACCAATGCTGTCATCGCTCTGCAGCTGGCCGTTCACCAGGTAGAAATCCAGCGGATCGCCCTCAAGGCTGATGGTAACGCAGTTGCCCGACACAGTCCACTCGCCCGGTATCTGCTCGTTGCCATTGACTGCATCCACAGTGCCATCGGCGTACAGGTCGAAGATCATGGTCATGCCAGCGGCCTCCAGGGCTGCCGCGTCCACCGTCTGATTCCCCCGGGTCATGCCGCTCAGCTCCCAGCGGCCCGAAATTTCTGTGGCAGCTTCATCTGCCATCGCCGCGCCGCACAGCAGCAGCGCCATCGCCAGGATGATTGCAAAAAGCTTCTTCATGTTGGTATGCTTCCTTTCGGTTGTGCAGGCCTTACTCAGCATAGGCCCAGTCAGAGATGGTGAAGGTGATGGTAATCACCTGGGGCTGCATGCCATCAGGGAAAATAACGTTGTAGGTGGTCTTGTCCTCGATGACCTCCTCGACATAGGAGCCGTCCCAGGCATTGAGGGGATCATTGGTATCCAGCTTGCCGTTGGGCTTGATGGCGGACTTGGGCTCGTGCTCCTTGATGGTCATGGTCACGCCGTCGATGACGATCTCGTCCCAGTGAATGTTGCAGGAGGACAGCACGCCGCTCTTGCTGCTCACATCGTACAGGTACAGCGCGCCCAGGCCGTTGAGGCTGGTCACGCCCGCGTCCCTGGCCGCCTGGGAGAGATGCTCGGCACAATCGAAGGTGATGGTGTAGGTGCCGTCGCCCATCAGGGTAACAAGGCCGGACACATCATTGCCGTAGTAGTTGTGCTCCTGATCGTTGAAATACGCGCCGACGGCCACGTTCACACCGCCGCGGGGGGCCGCGTCCTTGGCCTGGACGTTCACGTTCACAGTGGTCTTCTTGCCCGTGGCGGAAACAACGGTCACCTTCGCCGTGCCCTCGGCAACGCCCACCAGCTTGCCCAGGGTGTTGACGGTCACGATGCGGTTATCGGAGGACACGAAGTGGATCGCGTCGGTGTGATTGGCGGGAGCAGCGCTCACCTCCAGCTGGAGGGATTCGCCGGCCTTCAGGGTCACGTCCGCCGGGGCGTTGATGGCGGTGATGGGAGTCTCCGCCTGGCCGTTGCGGACGATCACGATGATCTCGCACTTGGCCGTGCCGCTCTGGCTCTTCACCGTCACCTTGGCGGAGCCGGGCGCCTTGCCGCTCAGCACGCCCTGGTTGACGGACACGACCTCCGGGTTGGAGGAGGCGTAAACCAGCACATCCTTCGCGTCGGCGGGGGTGGCGGTCACATCCAGCGCCAGCGTATCGCCGGAGGCCAGGAAGACCTGCTTCTGCTTGGTGGTGATGCTCTCAAAGGAGGGGAAGGACGGGGCCACAGCCTTGTCCTCATACTGGGTCAGGCCGCGCAGGATGTTGGTGCGCAGGTCGCCCTCGATGGGATGGTGGTAGCCGCGCAGCATGGCGGTCACCACGCCCGGGAAGGGCTGCTCGTAGCTGCGGCGGTCGAAGAAGCACATGCTGTAGTCCGCGGGCTTGGCGTTCAGATTGTAGTAGCCGGCGCTCCAGCACACCGGCACCACGCCGCACATGACGCTCATGCGGGTCATGGCCTCGTAGTAGTAGGCGCGGGCGCCGTCGTTGTTCTTGTGGGCCGCGCCGTACTCGCCCAGCACCACCGGGACGCCCTGGTCCACGAACTTCTCCTTCAGGCCCAGGAAGTGGTTCATCAGCGTCAGCGCCTTGTCCTGATTCCAGATGGTGGCGTTCATGTTGTCCTGCAGGCCGAAGACCCAGTCATAATCATGGACGGACAGCATCAGGCGGGCAGGCTCGCAGGAGTCCGCAGGCATGGTGAAGCCGTAGCTCTCGTTCAGCACGTTGACGATGTTGGTGTAGCGGGGCGCGACCATCAGCCAGCGGCGGGCGTTGTTGCCGCCGGTGGCGCGGACAGTATCGACGAAGATCTGGTTGAGCTCCTCGATGTGGCGGAAGTCGCGGTTGACGGAGGCGGTATCACTGTCCGGGCCGGTGACCTCGTTCATGCTCTCGAAGATGATGTGCTCATCGTAATCGCGGAAGCGGGTGGCAATCTGCTCCCACACGGCGGCATACTTGACCTTCACGGCCTCCCAGGCGTCGCCCTCGGTGGCCACGCGCAGCCAGCCGGTCTGCTCCGCGCCGTCGTGGTGGATGTTGATGATGACGAACATGTCATGGCGGATGGCGTAGTCCGCCACATCCTGCACGCGGGAGAGCCACGCCTCGTTGATGGCGTAGCCGTTCGCATCGTCGATCATGGTGCCCCAGGTGACGGGCAGGCGCATGGTGGAGAAGCCCGCATCATGCACGGCAGTGATGAGGCCGGGCGTGGTGTACACAGGCTGCCAGAGCACCTCGTCGGGAGTAAAGGCGGTGTGGGCGTCGAAGGTGTTGCCCAGGTTCCAGCCCAGGCCCATCTCACGGGTGATGGTGGCCGCATCCAGATCGCGGAAGGGCATCACGGGGGCAGCGGTGTCCTCCGCGGATGCAAAGCTGACACAGGACAGCGCCATCAGCAGGCAGAGGATCAGGGAGACAATGCGCTTCATGTGGGTAACCTCCTTGTATATGCGGGCTTACTTCTTGAACACAAACCGTTCCAGGCGGGTCAGCTTCCGGTCATGCAGGCCCCAGGAGAGCTGCTGGCGGTCGTCATGGAAGGTGAAGTACACCGCATGGCGGCCGGTGATGCAAGGCAGCTTGATCTTCAGCAGCTGGTCATCGCCGGTGAAGCAGCCCTCGCCGATGGAGGCATTGGCCGCATCATCCAGGTGGACGGTCACACGGCCCGCTTCACCCAGACCCTTCAGCTCCATCACCAGGTCGATGTGGGTGGCGGAGTAGTCCTCGCCGAAGTCGAAGTACTTGTAGCCGACCACCGTGCCGCTGCGCAGCTCGTCCAGCACGGTGTGGAACTCGTTGAGGTACTTGACCATGCCGCCATTGCGCAGCACGCACGCGCGGTGGGCAGCGGTCTCCTCGTAGGGGTTGAGCGCCTTCGAGAAGCCCAGGGAGGTCATCTCCACGGTGGGGATGGTGCCGTCGGGCAGGATCTCGATGCGCTCGGCGCAGGCCTGGCGGGAGAAGCAGGTGCCGTTGGTCATCCGGTGGTAGAAGATGTACCACTGGTCACCCACCTTCATGATAGAGCCGTGGTCGTTGCCGGCAGGGTAATCATCGCCGTTATCCACAATGTATCCCCGATAGGTGAAGGGGCCGGTGGGCTTATCGCTGGTGGCGTAAGCCAGGCGATTACCCTTACGGGGGGAGTAGATCAGGTAGTAGGTGTCACCGATCTTGCGGGGAGAGCTGGCCTCAAAGAAGCGCTGCTCCTCCGGCACACCCTCCCGGTCGTCGATCACATGGTGCCGGAGGCTCCCGGGCAGCACGCGGGTCATCGTCGCCGGGTCCAGCTCGTTCATGTGGGAGGCCTCAAAGCCGTAGTACACATACACGCGGCCGTCGTCGTCCACCAGCACGCCAGGATCGTTGTAGACGCCGCCATCGCCCGCGTCCTCCGGGGCATACTGATAGGTGCCGATGACCTTGAATGGGCCCTCGGGCCTGTCCGCGACGGACACGCAGCCCTTGTCAAAGAAAACGTAGGTGAAGAGGTAGTACTTGCCGTCCTTCTCCACGCAGTCCGGGGCATACATCATATGCTTGTCCGCGGGCATCATGTCCGTCCAGGTGACGTCGGCAGGATGATCCTCATCGGCCTGGGCATGGAACACGTCGCCGTGGCAGGTCCAGTGGTCGAGGTCATCGATGGGGGCCGACCAGACCTTCAGCCGGATATCGCAGAAATCGCCCGCCAGGGGACGGTCATGGGAACCGTAGAGATAGACGCGGTCGCCAAAGACACGGGGCTCGCCGTCGGGAATATGCTCCCACAGGGGCAGAATGGGGTTGGGCATTCGATTCACCGCCTTTTTCAAATTTGTCAGAGTATGCATCCATTATACAACAAAACCCCAGCCCTGCCAATAGCCGCAGATACTTTTGTCTACCGCTGCACACAAAATGTGCAGCACCGGCGGCGCAGGTGCAGATTGACAAATGACGCGCTCCCATGCTATGATGTCAGCACAGAGATCCGTACCAATTCAATAAGGAGGCCTTTCCATGAAGAAGCTGCTTTTGACCCTGCTGGCTCTGTGCCTTGTGCTGGGCTGTACAGCAGCCCTTGCCGAAACAAGCAACGGCTGGACCTACTCCCTCAATCGCGATGGTACGGCCACCATCACCGGCTATGAGGGAGAGGGCACAAACCTCGTTTTCCCGGAGACGCTGGACGGCTACGTCATTTCCGGCATTGGCCGCGATGCGTTCAATGGCAACACCCGCATCAAGCAGGTCACCATCCCGGACAGCTACACCTTCCTGGGCGCAAACGCGTTCAGGAACTGCTCCCGCCTGCAGTTTCTCTCCCTGGGCGGCGGCATCGCCACCTGGGAGGAAGCCTGGGGCAGCAGCAGCACCTTCGAAGGCTGTGTGAATCTGTTTGAGATCGAGTTTCATCCCGGTCTGACGGCCATTGGCCGAAACGCCTTCAAGGGCTGCACCCTGCTGGATGCGGTGTATCTGCCCGAATCCGTCACCGAGGTGCGCGCGGGCGCATTTGAGAACTGCGAACTGCTGGACATCGCCGACGTCTACGGCAGCATCGGCGATGCCGCCTTCCGCAACTGCACCTACATGAGCCAGCTGACCATCCACAACGCCAGCGTCATTGGCACAGAAGCCTTCCGCAACTGTACCTCCCTGCAGCAGCTGATCCTGCCGGACACCCTGACTGTGCTGGGCAAGTCTGCCCTGGAGGAGTGCAGCAAGCTCAAGTCCCTCACCATCCCTGACAGCGTATACCACATCGGCGCCTACGCGCTGTATAACTGCCTGCAGCTCAAGACGCTGGTCATCGGCAGCGGCGTGACCGAATGGGGCGAGTCTTACGGTGCGGCGCGTCCCTTTGCCAACTGCCTGGCGCTGAACAGCGTGACCATCCGCCCCGGCGCCACGAAGCTGCCCAACCGCGCCTTTGAGAACTGCCGCAATCTGGAGAGCATCATTCTGCCCGAGGGCATGACGCACCTGGATTACAATCTCTTCACCGGCTGCGAGAAGCTCAGCCACGTCACCCTGCCCTCCACGCTGACCGTCATCGGCGATGAGGCGTTTAAGAACTGCACGCAGCTCGTCCGCGCCGATCTTCCCGAATCCCTGGTCATCATCGGCCGCAGCGCCTTCGAGAACACCAGCCTGTCCTACGTCATCATCCCGCCCAGCACCGTGGACCTGGGCGCCTACTGCTTCTACAACTGCCAGCAGCTGACGGAAGTGACCCTGGGCGAGTCCGTCACCAACTGGCCCACGCATTACAGCCACAACAGCGCCTTTGGCAACTGTACCGCCCTCAAGACCGTGACGGTGGAGAACGGCGTGAACAGCATCGGCATTTCTGCCTTCAAGGGCTGCACCGCACTGGAAAGCATCGTCATCCCCAGCTCCTCCGTGGCCGTGGGCGACTATGCCTTTAACGGCTGCACCAGCCTGAAGGAAGCCACCATCTACCGCGGCACCATCGGCATCGACGCATTCCGCGACTGCACCTCCCTGGAAAGCGTCACGCTGCGCAAGGTCACCTACCTGGGCCCCGGCTGCTTCAAGGGCTGCACGGTGCTGACCGGCGTAGTACTCCCCCGCACGCTCGTCACCCTGCACAACCACGCCTTTGAAAATTGTCCTGCCATCACCGAGATGGTCATTCCGGACAGCACCACCTTCCTGGGCGCATACGTATTTTCGGGCTGCACCTCCCTGCGCACGCTGTATGTGGGCAACAACATCAGCGAGTGGGGCAGCTACTACGGCAATAACTGGCTGTGCTGCGGCTGTACTGCATTGGAATATGTCTACTTCAGCGACGGTCTGACCCATGTGGGCCAGGACGCGCTGCGCGGCTGCAGCCGCCTGATCGGCGTGTACATCCCGGCCAGCGTGAGCTCCATCGACGGCAATGCTTTCCGCGACGTTCCCGGCTGCACCATCTACGGCGAGAGCGGCTCCATCGCCGAAAGCTATGCCAACCAGAAGGGCATTGCCTTCACTACCGGCGCTTTCCCCATTGAGTACTAAGCCAACAAGCGGCGATACTCCATGATCGACCCATGACCAGCATGAGCGTTTCTCATCATTGGGAAACGCTCATGTTTTTGCCTCCATCCCCTTCCCGGCACATCTGCGATGAACCGCTACACCCACACCCGGCAAGATGCGGCCCAAAGGAGGTTGGAAGCCATCGATAAGGCCTACTCTTTGTGATATAGTTTGTGATAGTCCGTTTTCGTGTGCATATAGTGGAAGGAAAAACCTGAAACATGCCCGGATTGTGATGCGATTTATGATAAATCAGCACAAAAAACGCCGCGATGCCTTCAAATGACGCACGCGGCACTAAATCCTGCAGTTTTGCGGCTAAACAAAGCAAAAACCCAGTCATTTCTGACTGGGTTTGCGAGCTGATAGCCGGAATCGAACCGGCGAACCTCATCCTTACCAAACGTGATTTTTTAGGCTTTGTATGCACAAAAACGATCGGCATATGCCGAATAATTTAATGCATCATTGCATAATCGTTCGGCATTCTAGCGATTTGAATGATGTCTGCCTTGCGTTGGGCCGCTGTGACTTGATGGGTCATGGCGGCCCTTTTTTGTTATCGTATCCGTACATGACCCGGATGGGTT
>JBGVOA010000076.1:0-1282 GCA_045126095.1 Christensenellales bacterium
ATGGGTATCTGACGTTGTCGGAGCGCGCTGTGTTCGCCTACAAGGTGACGGATTTCTATCATCCGGAGGATGAAGCTGGCATCGCCTGGAACGATCCGCAGATTGGGATCGCCTGGCCGGAAATCGCGGGCAATGAGGGCGTCATGGCAGACGGCACTCCGTTGCTCATCAATGCGCGAGATCGTAAATGGCCGCGGCTGCAGCAGCTGCAATGCGAAGGAGACTGCAAATGATGCTGTTTCATAAGCACAGGCCATGCGCAGAAAAGGCAACTGGTCTGGAACGGCCCGGAAGGCTTCTTGGCCACGCGCTGTATCAGCGATGACAGACGCTGCGTCGGTTATATGTACAGAGAACAGACCGATAGTCTGTTTCCAGATAGCGGGTGGCGATTCTTCGAAGGGTCGGAAGACGACGAATATATAGCCGATCCGGAGAACACGCACATTTTCAGGATTCAGACAATCTGCCAGCTTGATCCGGCCATCATTCCATATCTTCACGCTCCCTATGGGACACCCTGGGAGCGTAACCTGACGGGACCTCTACCGAGGCGCCCTTCCAACCTACCGAGGAGGAATGAAACAGCCCCGCTGCCTGCGATTTGCAGATGCAGCGGGGCTGTTCAGTTTATTCAACGGTGACGGATTTGGCCAGGTTGCGGGGCTTATCCACGTCGCAGCCGCGGTTAACGGCCATGTAGTAGGCGAGGAGCTGCACGGGGATGATGGCCAGCAGCGGCATCAGCTCAGAGCGCGTATCGGGCACGAGCCACAGCTCGTCAGCCTCTCGGGCGGCCTTTTCCTGCAGCGCCTCGGGGCAGATCAGCAGCGTGCGGGCGCCGCGGCTGCGCACCTCGCGGACGTTGGAGAGCGTCTTGTCCGCCAGCTGCTCCTGGGACATGAGCGCGCACACCAGCGTGCCCTCCTCGATCAGGGCAATGGTTCCGTGCTTCAGCTCGCCCGCCGCATAAGCCTCGGACATGATGTAGCTGACTTCCTTCAGCTTCAGCGAAGCCTCCATCGCCAGGGCGTTGTCGATGCCGCGGCCGATGTAGAAGACATGCTTGCGGTCGTAATACTTGCTGGTGAAGCGCTGCACATCGCTCTCGCAGAGCATCAGCGCCTCGGCCTTTGCGGGGATGCCGGACATCTCGCGCAGGAAGGCGTTGGCCTCCGCATCCGTCATCTTTCCGCGCTTGACAGCAAGATCGACGGCCACCAGCAGCATCACCTCAACCTGGGTGATGTAGGCCTTGGTGCTGGCCACGGCAATTTCCGGG
>JBGVOA010000077.1:0-3428 GCA_045126095.1 Christensenellales bacterium
CAGCTCGGCGGCGTAGGTGAAGTCGGTGCAGCGGGAGCCATCCTTCGGCAGATCGCCGCGAAGGGCCAGGACGTTTTCCATCCCGGCGGCCTTCATGTCAGCCAGCACCTGGCGGACGTGCTCCCTGGTGGACTGCACGCAGGTGAGGTGGCACAGCGGGGTCACGCCGGCCTCCGCCACGGCCTTGGCCACTGCCAGGGTATGCCCGGGCGTGGAGCCCGCCGCGCCATAGGTGACGGACATGTAAGCGGGCTTCAGGGCGGCAATCTCCTGCGCCGTTTCGCAGGCATGGGCAATGCCGTCAAACTTCTTCGGCGGGAAAACCTCGCAGCTCAGGCGAACCCTGTCGCCGGAAAGGATGGTGCTGATGCGCATGGCGGCGGCCTCCTTGGTGCTTTGTCGCTCCATGATACCACCCCGCGGCGCGCAAAGTCAACCAATCCGCCGATCGAGTGCATGAAAAGTGCATCCGCCGGGCATCCTTCCCAGCGAGGTGATGAACATGATGACATGGACGCAAAAAGAAGCGTCTCTTCTCAAGGACCTGAAGGGCCAGGAGCAGCTCTGCGTGGACAAGTACAGCAAGTATGCACAGGCCGCCTGCGACCCGGAGCTGCAGCAGATCTTCCGCCAGATCCAGCAGACCGAGCAGAGCCACCTGCAGACGGTAACCACCCTACTCAGCGGCCAGATGCCCCAGCAGAACGGCCAGCAGCAGGAGCAGCAGAACCAGCAGAAGCCGCAGCGCTACGCGGAGTTCCCGTCCCAGGGCGCGCAGGACGTCCAGCAGGCCTTCCAGCACGACAAATTCCTGGCCGAGGACGCGCTGTGCACCGAGAAGGAGGTCTCCGGCGCATACAACACCAGCATCTTCGAGTTCCGCGATCCGCAGGTGCGCCAGCTTCTGCACCAGATCCAGGGCGCAGAGCAGCAGCACGGCGAGATGCTCTACCAGTACATGGCGAAGAACGGTATGTATCAGGCGCAGTAATCTTGCCCGAAACATACCCCACTCGCCCGTATCCTACCCCATTATGCAGGCAGCTCGCATGCTGTCTGCATTTTTCGTGCAAATTTTCGCGTGTTTGGAAACGTTTCCGGAAGGAAAACGCTGCCCCGCGGCGAATCTCTCCTGCAAAGGCGCTGCGTGCGCCAACGAATGTGCAAAGGCAGGTCAACACGATGATCCGCAGATATGATTTCGGCCATCCCTACGATACCGGCGCGGTGGTGCAGCAGCTCCCCGTTTCCGGGGATCCCGTCCCCCACTTCGCCGTCCGGCAAAACGGCGCGAAGGTCGTCTTCACTACGCCCCTGGGCGAGGACGACATGATCTTCGGCCTGGGCCAGGCAGTGCGCGGGCTGAACAAGCGCGGCCACCGCTACCGCGCCTGGAACAGCGACGATTTCTCTCACACCGAGGATAAGGCCAGCCTCTACGGCAGCCACAACCTGCTGCTCTTCAGCGGCGCGCAGGGCGTTTTCGGCGCGTACTTTGACGACCCCGGCGCGGTGGAGTTCGACCTGGGCTACACCCGCAGCGATGAGGCCGTCGTCACCAGCGAGAACGGCGACCTGTCCGTCTACGTCATCGACGGCGAGAGCCTCGTCGACCTCGTCCGCCAGTTCCGCCAGCTCATCGGCAAGCCGTATCTGCCGCCCAAGTGGGGCCTGGGCTACATCCAGAGCCGCTGGGGCTATGCTACGGCGGACGATCTGCGCGAGGTCGTCGCTGGCCACCGCGAGAAGCATATCCCCCTGGACACCGTTTCGATGGACATCGACTACATGGCCGATTTCCGCGACTTCACCTGGGACGAGAAGAAGTTCCCCGACCTGCCCGGGCTGACGGCGGAGTTCGCCGAAAACCACATCCGCGTCATGCCCATCATCGACGCAGGCGTGAAGGTGCAGCCCGGCGACGCGACCTATGACGAGGGCATGGCGAAGGGCTACTTCTGCAAAAAGGCGGACGGCGAAACCTTCGTCGGCGCGGTCTGGCCCGGCCAGGCGGTGTTCCCGGACTTCCTGCGCGAGGAAGTGCGCCAGTGGTTCGGCGACTGCTACCGTCCCCTGCTGGAGGCGGGCGTGGAGGCCATCTGGAACGACATGAACGAGCCCGCCATCTTCTACTCCGTCGAGGGGCTGCAGGCCGCCTATGACAAGGCCGAGTCCATGCGCGGCACGAATATCGGCGTGTACGATTACTTTGCCCTGAAGGACGCCTTCACCGGCATGTCCAACTCCATGGACGACTACCGCCGCTTCTACCACCTCATCGACGGCAAGCCCGTCTGCCACGAAAAGGTGCACAACCTCTACGGCGCGATGATGACCAAGTCCTCCGCCATGGGCATGAAGGCCGTGCGTCCCGGCAAGCGCCCGCTGCTCTTCAGCCGCTCCTCCTTCATCGGCGCGCACCGCGACGGCGGCATCTGGCAGGGCGACAACAACGCCTGGTGGAGCCACATCCTGCTGAACATGAAGGAGCTGGCAAGCCTGAACATGGTGGGCTTCCTCTTCAACGGCGCGGACCTGGGCGGCTTTGGCTGCAACACCACGGAGGACCTCGTCCTGCGCTGGCTGCAGCTGGGCGTGTTCACCCCGGTGATGCGCAACCACGCTGCCATGGGCACCCGCGACCAGGAGATCTACCGCTTCGGCAAGTGGGAGCAGATGCGCGACGTGCTGACCGTCCGCTACGCGCTGCTGCCCTACCTGTACTCCGAGCTGGTGAAGGCTGCGGAGAGCGACGGCATGATGTTCCGCCCGCTGGCCTTCGATTACCCGCAGGACGAGATGGCCTGCCGCACCGAGGATCAACTGATGCTGGGCGAGGGCTGCATGATCGCGCCGGTGTACGAGCAGAACGCTCGCGGCCGTCATGTGTACCTGCCCGAAGACATGCTGCTGGTGCGTTTCCGCTCGGCGGAGGATTACGACTGCATGCCCATGCAGGCCGGCCACCACTGGGTGGAGCTGGCGCTGCACGAGTTCCCGCTGTTCATCCGTCGCGGCTGCGTGCTGCCGCTGGCGAAGGGCGCCGAGTATGTCGCAGGGGTGGATGCTTCCCGGCTGACCCTGCTGGGCTGGCTTAGCGCAGACGCCGCCATCACCCTCTACGACGACGACGGCGAGAGCGAGGCCATCGACCTCGCCGCCGGGTTGACGGAGCTGCGCGTCACCGTCGCGGACGGCAAGGCCACCGCCTCCGCCCCCGGCAAAACGCTGGATGCATCCCGCATCATCGTCGGCTGAAACTGAAACCGCTCGCGGCGGCTTTCCGGCAAGGGAGGCCGCCGCTTTTGTTACAATCTGTTCGCTTGTGTCCACGCAGGACGCATGCTATAATGGTGGAAAAACGCAATGGAGGGATCGCCGTGGACGTGCGCATCACCATCCGCCAGCTGGGCAAAAAGCGCGCCGAA
>JBGVOA010000078.1:0-7696 GCA_045126095.1 Christensenellales bacterium
TGCTGCTTGTCGCCTCGCTGCCTGTTGCAGCGCAGGAGGCCGCAGAGGTGCCCGTGCTTGCCATCGCCCCGGTGACGGAAGCCATCCGCCCCGGCAAGGCGATCCTGCTGAGCTTCACCGTTCCGGCGGACGGCGTGTGCAACATCGTCCTGCGGGCCGAAGCGGCCGATGCGGTCCTTCCCGTGGTGATGGATTTCCCGGTGTCCGCCGGCGTGAATCACCTGTGGTGGAACGGCACCTACGGCGGCGTGTTCGCCCCCGAGGGCCTTATGACTCTGGTGGTGAGCATGGACGGGGCAGAAGCCTCCACACCCGTTGTGGTGGGTGCGGCGGCCCCCTACATCACCGGCATCCAGGCCGTGAAGGACGTTTCCGCCCGCATCCTGTATGTGGATTTCTATGCCAGCGTGGATGGCCTGCTGACCGTTGGCCTGTGGACCGATGGCGTGTGGCGCGCGCTGCAGGAACGCCAGGTGTCCGCCGGCATGAACAGCGTTGTGTGGGACGCTGCCACCCTGTCCTCCGACAACACCGCGCTGACCCTCACCCTGACCGACGGGGCGGGCTACTCCTCCAACGAGGAGCACATCGCCGTATCCCCTGCGGACTTCGGCCTGAGCACCCCTGTGCCTGCCGCCACCGCCACCCCCACGCCCACGGCGACTCCCACCGTGACGCCCACCCCCACGGCTACGCCCGCGCCGACTCCCACCCCCACCCCGGACGTGACCTTCTTCCCCTCCTACGGCAGCCCCTATGCGGTCATCGAGGGCGAGGCCCCCAACTACTGGAACACCCCCATGGACATCACCGACGAGGAAGCCATCTGGGCCATGCTCTCCGCCCCCATCACCGTGGTGGACACCGGCAAGAAGGATTCCTACAAGGGCCAGACGAAGGTCTACGCCGAGCCGGATGAAAACAGCCGCGCCGTGGCTGTGGTGACCGGCGAAAGCCAGGGCGTGCGCGTGATTGAGCACGGCGACAACGGCTGGTCGCTGATCGAATTGTACTCCTCCACCTTCCACGATAACTCCATCCAAGCGTGGAACATGCTTGTGCAGGGCTATGTGCGCACCGAGCACCTGGTCACCAAGGAGGTCAACGACAAGTACCACATCGTTGTGGACAAGCTGACCCAGCGCCTCTACCTCTTCAGCGAGGAGGGCCTTGTCACCACCCTGATGATCTCCACCGGCCTGGCCAACGCCGAGCAGCCCTACAACGAAACCCGCTCCGGCGAGTTCCTCTACATCAGCCCCACCGGCGGCTTCCGCAGCGACAACATGTACTGCCCCCTGGCCATGAAGTTCAACGACGGCGACCTGCTGCACGAGGTTCCCTACGTTGAGCGCAGCAACGGCGCGAAGGTCTACTCCGTCACCGAGCCTTACCTGGGCCAGCGCGCCAGCCACGGCTGCATCCGCGTCCAGCGCAAGAAGAGCCCCGAGGGCGTGAACATGCAGTGGATCTGGAACAACCGCAAGGATATCGGCCGCATCGTGATCTGGGAGGACTGGCAGGGCCGTCAGATGCCCATCCCGGAGGACGATCTGCTCCTGTACTACAACCCCAAGGGCGGCAGCTACTACCACGGAGGCGAGAAGTGCTCCAGCGCCAAGGCCTCCGTCAAGTTTGACAGCTTCACCTACGCAGAGCTGGACACGGGCGAGTATGCCAAGCTGGAATACTGCCCCTACTGCGCCCCGACCATGCGCCTGGAGGACATCGAGGCCGTCAACGAGGCCCACGCCTTTGGCGGCGATCACGATCCCATCCTGACCGAAGCCCGCATGAAGTACCTGCGCACCATCCCCTATGAGCAGCTGACCCCCGGCGAGATGCGCTACTGGGTCGATGAGCCCGCCGCTGCGCAGGAGTAAGCTCCATGCACCAACCAAACGTAAAGGAGGCCACCCCATGAACGTCATCGACTGGATCATCCTGGGCATTCTGGGCATATCCGTGCTGTTCGGGATGTACCGGGGCTTTGTCAGCAGCGTGCTGAACATGGGCGGCGGGCTGCTGTCCTTCTTCGGGGCATTTCTGCTGTACCCGAAGCTGGCTGCGCTGATCCAGGCCAACGAGAGCCTCCGTCTGACCCTCGCGCACTACCTGGAGCCGGGCTCCGGCCTTGACCTGGCCCTGTCGGAAACCCATGTGGCCAACCTGGGCGCCTCCGGCATCCAGCAGGTGCTGGGCAAGGTCAGCCTGCCCGCCCCGCTGGATACCATCCTCCAGGTCAACCTGGAGCACAGCGTGTTCAGCAACCTGAACATCTCCACCGTGGGCGAGTACGTCAACCAGACCATCCTGCAGGCCAGCATCAACATCATCTGCTTCGTCATCTGCTTCCTGCTGATGTATGCGGCGCTCTCCATCGTCTTCAACCTCATCCGGGCGGTGTTCCGCTTTCCGGTGCTCAAGCAGCTGGACAGCCTGGCAGGCGGCGTTTTCGGCCTGCTGCGCGGGCTGCTGCTGTGCCTGATCGTTTTCACCCTCATCCCCCTGGTGCAGACGATGGTGCCCCTGGACATCATCACTGAATTGCTGGACGGCAGCCTCCTGGCGCCCATCTTCATGAACGGCAGCCTCATCACGGCCATCATGAACGAGCGCATCTGAGTGCGCACACACAAAAAAAGCGGCCTCAGGCCACTTCAGAGCATTCCCTGCGGCGGACGTACAAATCCGCCGCATTTTTGCATTTGGGGGGCTGACAACCTCCGCCAAATGTGCTATGATAGTCCCGCAAACCGACAAAACCCGGAGGTCATCCCCATGCTGAAGAAGCTGTACAACCACCTTTTCTGCCAGCCCCACATGGCCCGGCGCATCCCGGTGCTGCTGGCGAGCGTCATCGTGATGGGCGTGTGCGTGGAAATCTTCACCCGCCTGGACGTGGGCACCGATCCCTGCACGGTCTTCAACGCCGCCTTCGCCCAGAAAGTGCTGGGCTGGAAGGGCATCGGCACCTGGCAGCTGCTGCTCAACATCGGCCTGCTGGCGGTTATCCTGCTGCTGAAGGAGTGGCGGCGCATCGGTCTGGGCTCCCTGGCCAACATGGTGCTGGTGGGCTACTCCAAGGACGTGACCGCCTGGCTGCTGGACCGGCTGGACGTGCTCACCCCCGGCTCCTTTGGCCCGGCGGTGATGATTCCCTGCTTCATTGCGGCAACGGCGGTGTTCCTGGTGGCTGTGGCGTTCTACATGGTGGTGGAATTGGGCACCGCCCCCTACGATGCGGCTCCGCAGATCATTTCTGCGCACCTGCCGAAGGTGCCCTTCGCCGTTATCCGCATCTGCTTTGACATTTTCGTCACCGCCATGGGCGTGCTCTGCGGCGGCAAGGTGGGCCTGTTCACCGTGGCGGCCTGCTTCTTCCTCGGCCCGGTCATTTCGTGGATCGCCGCGAAGTTCCGGCCCTGGTTCCAGTAAATACAGCGCTTATTCTTCGGGAGCGGACGTGGTCTGCTCCCGCTTTTTTTCGGCGGACGGTTCTTCGGCGGACGGCGCCTCATCCAACGCCGTGTCGACCACCAGGGGCGGCTCGCCGGGCAGCGCGGCGATGAATGCGTCGGCGGCAGCATCCTCTGCCTCGTCATCGGGGGCGGGAGCCTCCGCAGGCGCGTCATCCTCCGGAGGAGGGCCGTCCGCTGCTTCCTCTGCGGACGCGTCTGCCGCCATGTCCTCCGCAGGCTGGGGCGCGGGCAGGAGCAGCAGGGGAGCGGGGGTCTCTTCCGGGGACGACTCTGCCTCCGCCGCGCGGCGGGCCGCGACCAGGTTGGAGGGGATGCATACGGCGATGGCCGCCAGCAGCAGCCCCGCGCAGCCCTGGCCCAGGAAGCCGCCGCCCAGCAGGAATTCCTCATCCAGCGTGACGCGGAAAACCGTGGCGGCGGACTGCGGCGGCAGCGCCTGCAGCGCGGCCAGCGGCGACTCCAGCAGGGGCAGCAGCAGACTCCCCGCCAGGCAGCCCAGCAGGGTGCAAAGCGCCTCCGGGCGGTTCCCGGCCACCGCACCGGGGAAGGCCGTCAGCGGCGTATACCCGCTCAGGGCCGCCGCCATGCCGAACACCGCGCCGCCCGCCAGCACGCCTGCGGACAGAGGAAGCACCGCAACGCCGTCCACATCGATCACGGCCAGCCACATCAGCAGTGCGGCGAGGGCCATGGCACAGCCGATGGCGAAGAGCAGCGTGCGCAGCCCGTGGCTGAGGCGCAGCGCCAGCGCCTCCCGCAGCATATGGGGGCTGCACAGGCGCGTCCAGCGCAGCACGAGGCCCAGCAGCAGCCCCAGCAAGCCTGGAAGAAGATACACGCTCATCCTTCCGCCCTCCTTCCCATGATGCGGGCGGTGACAAAGCCCGTCAGCGCCGCCATACCCAGGAAGGCGTACGCGCCCACGCTGCCCTCCATGAGAGCCGGAAGGATGCGGCCCGTGCCTGCCATGCCGCAGGCCAGCGCCATCGCGGCCCCTGCCAGAAAGCAGATAACAAGCCGCGTCCAGCGGGGCCGGGATCGCTCCTCCCTGCGCCGCACCAGGGCCGGAATCGTGGCCAGGAACGCTCCCGCCGCCACACCCAGCACCAGAGCCAGGGCCGTACGCCCGCCACGGTATGCCGCCAGCCAGTCCACGCCGCCCAGCAGTACCAGCGCCGCCGTCCACAGGCACGCCAGCCAGAATCCACGCCAAAGGGGATGCACCCTGCGCATATCATCACCTCGCAGGAAGCATCCCCTGATATTCATGGGTTTATTCGGTTTCAAGCGCCGTTTCGATGCAGGCCGTCAGGGCCAGAGCGGCGCGATCGGCGTTCACGTCCTTTTCCTCCGGCACATGCACGAACAGGCCGCGATATCCCAGCTCACTCTCGTTGAGCAGCAGGTGGTAGTACAGATCGTTGCACACATAGGCCCCGGCGGAGAGGCTCAGCCAGGCGGGGATCTCCTTCGCGCGGATGGCCTCCACTATCCGGTGGACGGGCAGGCTGGTCATCAGCGCATTTTCGCCCTGGGGCAGGATGGGCGTGCCGGAAAAGAGCTGCCCGGCATTATCCGGGATGCGGGCCCAGCGGTAGTTGAGGGCGACCAATTCCGGCGTAACGCCGCCGCGCCCTGCCGCCACGCCGCAGCAGATGACGATTTCCGGCTTCAACCGGCGGATCTCCCTCAGCATTTCCTCCGCGGCCTGCTGGTAGACCACCGGCAGGCGCATGCGGTGCACCGCATGACCGGCGACTGTCGCAGGCACGCGCAGCACCGCCTCCCAGGAGGGGTTGACGGACGCGCCGTCAAAGGGCTCGAAGCCCGTGAGCAGGATGGACATGGGCATGCACCTCCGCATTTCTTTCCACCATCATAGCATAAGTCCGCCGGGACGGCAAGGGGCGAGCTGCGCCCGCACGCAGCTGTCAATTAAGGGAGCAAAGCGCGCGCATCCATAACATAAGTCTATCATTAAGGCTTGCGGGCAGCCGGATCTTCTGCACCCTCCGCGTCCGCAGGAACCGTGCAGGCGGCGGACGGCAACTCGGGCGGCATGAGGGGTTCGGGGACCGGAAGGCTGGTCATGAGCAGCGCGGCAACGATGGCTGCGTCCGCCAGCTGACGGATTTTCATGGAGTGCTCCTTTCTGCAGCCGCGCTTTCACCGGCCGCATCATCAGGATACCCGGCCTGCGTGTCCCCAGCATGAAGCGGGGATGAAGCGCAGATGAATTTTCCGCTTCTCAATCCGGGCGGGCTGTGGTATCATGGAGGGGAAGAAACGCGTTCACCCGGAAAGGAAGATGACCATGAAACGGCTGCTGCTCCTTTTGCTGACCCTGCTGCTGGCCCTGCCCGCCCTGGCGGAGGCTCCCCTGCCGCCCCGCGCCCCCATGCCGGAAACGGAAACCGTGGCGGAGCACACCTCCGACAGCCTCGTGTGGCACATCGGCAAAACCAAGGTGGACAAGGCCACCGTGTACGTCACCACCCTGTGGATGGCTGACCCCGGAAGGCAGATCGGCAAGGCCACGGCGGACTGGCGCAAGAATGTGATGCAGACGGCGGACATCGCCAAGCGTGAGCCGGATGCCTCCCTGATCATCAACGCCAGCGGGTATGTGACCCGCACCTACAAGTGGATTCCGGAAAACTATCCCGGCACCAACAGCGATTACTACTTCACGCCCCTGGGCTCAGTGACGGTGACGGACGGCGAAACCTTCCGCTGCCTCACGGGCGTGCCCTACTACGGCCTGACGCTCAATGAGGACGGCCTGCGCCTCCATGTGGGCGACGACCCGGAGACCGTGCTGGCGGAGAATCCCTCCCAGACCTGGTCGTTCTATGTGGAGTGCCCCGTCATCCTGGATCACCAATCCATCCTCGATCCGGACTGGAAGTTCACCAACACGAAGAACATGCGCACCGTCATCGCGAAGATCGACGGCAACAACTACGTCATCCTCACCGTCACCAGCAAGGGCGGCGGGCTGACCATGGCGCGGGTGGTGGAGTTCCTGATGGCGGAATTCGACCCCGAATGGGCCTACAACCTGGACGGCGGCCCCTCCAGCGCGCTGATGTACAGGGACGAAAAAGGCAAATTGAAAACCGTGTGGAAGAACGGGCAGAAAAACGTGGACATCATGACCTTTGCCGAGCTTCCGGCGGAATGAGGTTGGAGCGGAAAGGAGGGTTTCCCCATGTGCGACGGAAAAGCAAGCAGCTCCCTGCTGGTAAGGGTGGTGCGCATTGCACCCTTCCGGGCGGTGACCAGCGGCCTGGATGATGCTGAATGGGTAATGAACGTCTTCAACGCATGGCAGGAGGCGCATGCACACCTGATCCGTCCGATGCTCTGCGGCGCGCCGGATTTCCTCTCGGGCGAGGGAGAACGGCTGGAGTGGCTCTGGGCGGTGAAGGAGGATGTGACCGGCGCGGACGTGGCCCCTTACTGCCTGACAGAGCATCCCGGCGGGCTGTATGCCAGCGCGATCACCGTGGATGGCGATGATGAACGCATGACGCGTACCATGGCGGAGGTGCTGCAGTGGATCGGTACGACCGGCTTTGAGCCGGATGAAGGTCCGGCGCGTCGGACGCTGTGCCACATGCTGGAGCCGGATGAGGCGATTCGGGCGGCGCTGGGCTACGATCAGATGGAGATCCTTGTTCCGATACGCATCCGAAAGGAGACGGACGCATGAAAAAATGGCTCAGGCGTATCCTGAAATGGTTCCTCATCCTGCTGCTGGCGGGTATCGCCGGCACAGTGGGCTTCCGCTTCCTGTATGCACGGGACATTGTGGACAGCCCCAACGATATGGACAAGTTCGACCAGGTGCATCTCTCCTGGGAGGACGCCATGGCGGACGGCGTCCTCACCCATGAGGAGATCGCCATCCACTACGCCCCCGTCATCGACCAGGCGGTCAACGTGCTGCTGAGCGAGGGCGGCCGGGGCGACTTTATCACCGCCGTCAACTACGACGGCGACTGGTCGGCGCTCAACAACTGGGAGAACCTCACCTCCGGCGACCTGGGCGCGGTGGTGTACTACTCCGTGCAGGAGACGGACACCCACTATTTTGCCGGCTACTGCTTCTACCATCCCCGCGACGATGCGGAAATCTGGCTCGACCGGCACGAGAACGACATGGAGGGCGTCATGCTGGCCATCCCCAAATCGGCGGAGGGCTTTGCGGC
>JBGVOA010000079.1:0-5843 GCA_045126095.1 Christensenellales bacterium
CAGGTCGGCGGCCCGGAGCCGCCTGCCTGGGAGGGCTTCCTTCCCAGGGACAACTACACCGCCATTCGCTCCTACATTGAGCATTTCGCGCGCCTGAACGGCTGCGAAGCGGTGACGGACTATGCCCGTGTGGCCTGCGCCTGGGATGGCGAGGGCTACGACGTGCGCGTAACCGTCCTGGCGTCGCTGGACGGCACACCCTGCGAGTTCACCATCTCTTTGGCGACGATGGGCTTCACGGCGGTGCATTGTCCCCTGCCGCCTGCGGAACCGTCCGCCGTGCCTGCGCCCCATGGCCTGGAGCAATTCGTTGTGGAGGTCGGCGGACGGCTGCATGTGGTGGAGGCGCTGGACAAGCGCAGCCGCGGCGACGCCTTCTCGCCCTGGCCGGAGGACGCGCGCCCCCGGGAGGAGGTCTTCTCCATCGGCCTGACCGCCCTGACGGAGACCTTCGGCCTGTCGGTTGAGGCGCTGACGGCCCAGCCCTTCTCCTACGGCTACGACGCGGAGACTGCTGTGGTCATCTGGCAGCTTGACTTCACCCTGCGCGACACCGGCGAGGGCTACACTGTCCACGTCCGCGACCTGGATGGTGCGGTCATGGGCGTTTGGGCGCCGGAGGAGGCCAATGGGTGAGCGGCGTCTTGCTGCTTGTCAGCAGACCGCAAAAGACGCACCTGTTCACAGCATGAAGGCGGTGAGCAGGTGCGCTTTGTTCATTTGTTTTTCTGCGGAAGGAAAAGGAAGATTGTCGGCGCCCCGTCGTGCGGCCCCTTCCGTCACCCGTTCCAGCTTGCCCGTCCGGCCCAGCGGGTCTCCACATAGCGGAAGCCGGCCTCCTCGTAGATGCGGCGGGGCGTTTCGCCGTCGGGCCAGAGGGCGCAGTCCACGCCGGTTTCGCGGCAATGGCGGACGAAGGCGTGGGTCAGCGCCCGGCCAACCCCGCGCCCGCGATGGGCCGTGGCCGTCAGCAGATAGTCGATGCGGCAGACGTTCTCCCCGTTCACATGGCCGTAGATCATGCCGACGGGCAGTCCGCCGATGCGCGCGACGAAGAAGCGCGTGCCCTCATTTTCCATCTGGCGGCGCACCACGGGGATCTCCCAGGGCTCGCCCGCTGCCTCGAAGATGTACGTGCCGAAGGCATCCTGCCAGCACACTTCCTGGCGCACCTCGATGGCCGGGTCAGGCACGATGGCGCTCGGCTCCCTGAGGATCATATAGGTCTGCTCCTCCTGCCAGCTGCGGAAGCCTGCCTCCGCCAGGGCCGGGGCGATTTCGCCGAACCAGCCGTCATCCAGGATGGACTGGTAGATCACCGGATGCAGCCCCCGCGAAAGGTAGAAGTCTGCGATCTCACGCAGTGTGCCGGGCAGGTCATCCACCCGGTCGCGGTAAAGCAGGGCATGGTTGCTGTCGTAGGAATCGCGGTTGCCCTCGTTGTGGAACATAAGCCCCCAGGGACGCTCCGTCACGCCGGTGAATTCGCGGGGGAACAGGTCCTCCTCGCGATAAAAGCGGGTCATGTCCACGGTCATTCCTCCAGCATCCACGGGATGAATTTGGCAATCTCCCTGTCCCAGAAGCCCCACTCGTGCACCGCGTCCGGCTCCTCGTAGCTGGTCACGTCCCAGCCGTGCTGCTTCAGCGCGGGTATGAAGCGCTGATGCTGTCCGTAGAGGAAGTCCGCCGTGCCGCAGGAGACGTACAGGCGGGGCTTGTGGGGCGCGGAGGCGTTCTTCTCCATCAGGTGGAACAGGTCGCAGTCCGTGCCCTCGGCCTTGCGGCGGCCGCAGATGCGCTTCCAGTCCCCGGCCTTACGGTCGGCCATGGAGATGACGTCCACCGCGCCGGAGAAGGAAGCGGCGGCCCCGAAACGTTCCGGGAAGTTCAGCGCCAGCTTCATCGCGCCGTAGCCGCCCATGGAGAGGCCCGCCACGAAGGTGTCCTCCGGCTTGTCCGACAGGCGGAAGAAGCGCTGCATCGTCTCCGGCAGCTCCTGGCTGACATAGTCCCAGTAGCGCTCGCCGCCCTGCTCGTTGCAGTAGAAGCTGTGGTTGACGGCGGGCATGATGACGGCCAGGTTATGCCCGGCGGCGTAGCGCTCCACGGAGGTGCGGCGCTGCCAGATGGTCTGGTCATCGGAGTAGCCATGGAGCAGGTAGAGCACGCGGGGCAGCACTTCTGCGCCGGAGGCCGTCACACCGATGCCCTGCGCGTTTTCCGGCAGGATCACATCCACGCTGGAGGCCACGTTCAGCGCGCGGGAAAAGAAATTCACATGAAGAAGGGCCATGGGGATACCTCCTGTAACGCATTTCGTTGGCATTATCATAGCACATCGGCGGATGGGATGCAAGGGAGCGCTGCGGTAACGCAAGCGCCCCGGCGGACACAGTTGACAGCGTCCGGGCCGGGGCGACAAGGATATTCTGTTACTGTGCGGGCGCGGTTTCGTCTTCCGCCGGAGCCTCGCCGGGCAGGGGAAGCTCCTCCTCCGGGGTGGACGCGGGCAGGGCCTGGGCGGCGGGCAGCACCGGCGCATCGTTCACGGTGCAGGCGTGCAGAAGCATGTCGATCATGGTGCGGGCCTTGGCAGCGTCGCCCATCATGTCGTAGCCGGAGAGGATCAGCAGCTCGCCGCGCAGGGCGGTCTGCCAGAGCACCATCACCGTCACCTGGTCAACCCGCTCGGTGCCTGCGCCCTCCAGCGCATAGGGCGTGACGGCCATCAGGCCGTGGAAGCCGGGCGTGAGGGTCAGGGGCGTGAAGTCCTGCGCGCCGGGGGCGAAGAGCTCCATCAGGCGCGCCAGCTCGGCGGCGTGGTCGGCCTCTTCGTCCGGCACGCGGGTGAGCGCCATGGCCACCACGCGGGTGGAGCCATTGCCGTGCACAAGGGACGCCGTGGCGGCGTCGGGGTCAGCGGAGACAGCCTGCACGTCCTGCGGCAGGGAGAATACGAAGGCGGACAGCGCAAGGGGCTCGGTCGGCTGCGCCTCCGGCAGGGCTTCTGCCAATGCGGGCAGGCACATCATAAGCGCCGTCAGCAGGATGATCAGCTTTTTCATGGTGGTTCCCTCCTGTTCTGCTTTCATGATACCCCATTGCCGTTGGGGTTGTCAATGTCGCAATGTAACAATTCGGGCAGGGCGAGGATGGCGGCCAGGGCTGCGTCGCCATCGGACGCGTCCACCAGGCGGCCCTGGTTTTCCGGCATGGCCTGCAGCTTTTCCCGCAGGAAGAGGGCGCGGGGGATGAGCTGCGCATCGCCCCGGAGCGTCAGCCGCTGGTGCAGCATGTCCTCCGGCGCGGTCAGTACGGCATAGCGCAGGGATGCGCCGTGGCGTGCTGCCAGGCGGCGGACAAGGGGCAGCTCCTCCTCGACGATGTAGTCCAGCACCACATCCACATTGCGGGACAGCGCGTGTCCGGCGGCGGAGAGCAGGCAGTCCCAGTTGAAGCGCAGCACATCCGCCCAGGGCAGCGCGGCGGCGGAGCGCTCGTCTCCCACAAGGGCGCGGTGGAAGTCGTCCCCGTGCAGCAGGCAGACCTGCCGTCCGCCCTGCTGACGGGAAAGGTGCTCCGCCAGGCGGACGGAGAGGGTTGTTTTCCCCGCGCCGCAGGGGCCGGAGAGGAGCCAGAGGTTGGGCATGGGCGTACCTCCTTGTTTTTTTCCATGATACCACGTCCGCCCCGGAAACACAAGCCGCCTTGACACCCGCCGCGCCCGGTGCTATCATGGCAGTAGAACATCTGAAGGGAGGCCGTCCACTATGCAGACCGTCATTGCCGTTGCGATGCACAAGCCGTCCGCCGTGCCGGACGCGCCGCCCTATCTGCCCGTGCAGGCGGGCGCGGCAGTGCATGCCCCCATCGGCGTGCAGCGGGACGACGCGGGCGAGAACATCAGCAGCCGCAATCCCCTCTACTGCGAGCTGACGGCCCACTACTGGCTCTGGAAGAATGCGGCGGCGGAGGCGTACGGCCTGTGCCATTACCGGCGCTACTTCACGCGCCACCCCCGCAGAGGACTGCCCGGAATCCTCACGCAGAAGGAGATCGACGCGCTCCTCGAAACGGCGGACGTGATCGTCCCCCGGCCCCGCCTCTACCTGATCGAAACCAACTGGAGCCACTACGCCCACGCCCACCGGGAAAGCGACCTTGTGCAGCTGCGCGCCGTCATCGGCGACGTCTGCCCGGAATACCTCCCCGCCTTCGACCGGGTGATGAAGCGGCGCTGGGGGCGGCGGTTCAACATGTTCATCATGCGCAGGGAGTGGTTCGAGGCCTATTCGGCATGGCTCTTCGGCGTGCTGTTTGAGCTGGAAACGCGGCTGGGCAGCGATATCCCCCCCCGGACGATGGGCTTCATCGCCGAGCGGCTGATGGACGTGTGGCTGGAGCGCACCCGTCCGCGCATGAAGCAGCTGTCCGTGCTGCACACCCAGGGGCAGGGCTGGCCGAAGAGGATCGCGGCGTTCCTGCTGCGCAAGGTTACCGGCGGCAAAATGGGCCGGAAATGAAACGGAATGCAGCGCTGATGCGTTTATTATGGCAGAGGACTTCCATGAAAGGGGATTCTGACCATGATGAAACGCATTGCGCTGCTTATTGTTTGTTTGCTTCTGCTGCTTTCCCTGCCTGCCATGGCGGAGCATGTCGACGCTCTGCCTGTCCTGGAGGGCTGCGAGCCGATGGTCAACTACATCGGCGACAACTCTCTTTCCTATCTTGACTTCTCCGCTGTCCCCGACCCCTTCCTTGGCTGGGTGGGCGAGGAGACGGCCATGTTCACCGAGGACACGGCGGAAGGGCGCGTCTTTACCGGCTACGTCCGAACGGAGGACGGCTGGCTCCGCACCACCTCGACGCCCTTGCCTGCCGGGACGGTCGTCAACCACAGCGTGACGGAAGGGGAGCTCTTCTTCTTCGACTTCCCCCATCCGCAGGGCCTGACCGACGAGGATGGCCGCGCGGTGTGGGTGAACGGGATCATCCGCCTGGAGGAGGACGGCGTGTGGCGGCTCTTCGGCCTCAGGACTGGCGATGACCGTCTTTTCATATTCGCGGAGGACGGCCTGTTCGTGGATCTGCTGGGCCTCCTGTACGGCGAATGCGTCATCGACCGTGACGTCCGCACCCTCGACTGGGCCTCCCTGCCGCTGGACTGGCAGGCTTATGTTCCTCTGATGTCCGACGAGTACGGCGTTGTGTGTGTGGACATACAGCCCCTGTACGCCGACGCCGCTGCTACGCTCCTGCTGGCGGAATACCGCATCGGCACGCCGGTGACCGTGCTGGTGCGAGAGGGCGGCATGGTGCAGATCCGCATCGCGGACAGCGACGTCACCGGCTGGATCGCTGCGGACGCCCTGCTGCTGGGTGCGGAGCAGGCGCTCTGTGGGTCGGATGGGGTGCAGCGGCCATTTATCGACGCGTTCGCCTGCTTTCCGCAGCTTTTCCCCCGCATGGGCGCATCGCTCTACGACGCGCCGGAGGGCAGCGTCATCGGCACAGTCGATGTGGAATGGCTGTATCTGCTCAGCGACTCCACCGATGGCTGGTATCACGCCTGCGACCCTGTGACCTCCCGCAGCGTCTGGCTCCGTGTGGAGGACGCTGCCGATGATGAGGAGCGGGCGTCGGCGGCGCAGGATGCGGAAGGAGCCCCGGTGGAGGACGCATGTGATGTGATCCTTGGCCCCCGTGCGGTCTTCACCCCGACCAGCCCCATCTGGTACGGCCGGGTGAACCTCCCGGAGGACGGCTCCCTGCCCGCCACCTGGGAGGAGGCGCTTTCCCTGCTGGACACGACGGACTGGTATGTTGTCCATGAAGCC